>JAFEBC010000476.1 GCA_018266095.1 Deltaproteobacteria bacterium | reverse complement strand
GCTCGTGCCCTCGCCGGGCGCGGTGGTGAGCTCGAAGCGCCCGCGCAGCCAGGCCGTGCGCTCGCGGATGCCGAGCAAGCCGATGCCGCTCGACGCGCGGCGCGCCTCGGGGTCGAAGCCGAGGCCATCGTCGGCGATCTCCAGGACCACCTCGGCGGGCGTGATCTCGAGCGACATCTCCGCGTGCGTCGCCTGCGCGTGGCGGGCGACGTTCGCGAGCGCGGCCTGCGCGATGCGGTAGAGGCCGAGGGCCCCGTCGCCGCGCAGCTCGGGGAGATCGTCGTGCTGGAGCTGGAGCGACACGCGCAGCGAGGTGGTGCTGCTGGCGTCGGCGAGCTTCTGCAGCGCGGCTTGGAGGCCGAAGTGATCGAGCACCGCGGGCCGCAGATCGTGGCTCATCGCGCGCAGGTCCTCGAGCAGGCTGCGCAACAGCGCCTCGACGCGCTCGATCGCGGGCGCCAGCGGCAGGCCCTCGGGACGCCGGCGCAGATCCTCGAGCTGCAGCGTGGCCGCCACCAGCGCTTGTCCCGCGCCATCGTGCAGCGCCAACGCGAGCCGCTTGCGCTCCTCCTCCTGCTCTCGCGCCGCGCCCTCGGCGAGCCCGCGGATCTGCCGATCGGATTCGCGCAGCGCGTGCTCTGCAGACTGCAAGCGCGCGAAGCCATCAGCGTTCTCGAGCGCGGCCCCGGCGAGCGCGGTGACGAAGGCCGCGAGGCGCTCGTCGTCGAGGCCGAAGGTCGCGCCGAGCTGCGGATGCGCGGCGCACAAGAGCGCCACCACCTCACCGCGGATGGCGATGGGTGCGGCGATGATCGAGCGCTTGGGGGCGTCGGGGGCGCCGGGCCCGCGCGGATCGTCATCGAGCGCGACGATCACAGGATGCCCTGCGGCGATGGCGCGGGCCGCCAGCAGCTCGGTCGCGGGGAAGAGCGGCGATGGCACCACCACCGCGCCCGTGGGCGAGAGCGTCAACACCGCACACGGCTCGGCCCGCAAGAGGCTCTGGGCCGCGGCCCGCGTGGCCTGGAACACGGCGTCGTGCGACAGCGCGCTGGCGATGCGGCGGCCCTCGATCAGGAGCGTCTGGAAGCGCTCGATGAGCGAGAGCGTGTGCGTGGGCGGCTCGCTGATGGCGTCGGCCGATGGCAGCTCCAGCGCGGCGCGCTCCAGGCGGCTCTGGGCGCGATCGGCAGCGGCGCCAGGCCAGCCCAGCGCGTCACCCACGTCGGCGCAGGCCTCGAGCGTCAGCGCGCGCTCATGACGTTGCCCGAGGCGCTCGGCGGTCGCGATCGATTCGTCGAAGAGGGCACGCGCGCGAGCTCCGTCGCCTGCCAACGCCGCGCACAGCCCGCTCTCGCGCAGCGCGTGCGCCGCGTTGTTGGGGAAGCGCCGGGCCAGCGCGAGGGCGTCCCTGGAGGCGCGCACCGCCGCGGCCAGCCGCTGCTCGCGGCCCTGCGCATCGAGCGGATTGTCCTGCATCGCCAACATGCGCCTCGCCGTGGCGAGCCACATGCGCACCGGCGCGACCAGCTCCGAGCGCAAGCCGCTGCGGCGCACCTGCGCCTCGCCTTCTTCCAGCGCTTGCACGGCCTCTGGCACCCGCCCCGCGTAGAGGAGCCGCACGCCGTCGGCGACCGCGAGCGCCGGGCGCAGGTGCGGCTGGTCGCGGCGCCGATCCAGCTCCGAGGCCACGTCCGACGCGGGCACCTTGCCGAACGTGGCGCGCGCCCACACCTCGAGCGGGTAGGTCGACGCGAGCGCGTTGCCGCTCGACAAGCCCGACTGGCGCAGCTCGCGGCTGAGCTCGACCGCCTCTCGCAGCCGCCCGGTGCGGAGCAGCGTCGAGGCGAGGCAGAACATGGCCGCCTCCGCCTCCCAGCGGTCACCTGCGCGCTCGAGCAGCGTGAGCGCCTCGCGGCCCTTCAGCAGCGCTTCGTCGAAGCGCGAGGACCACGAGAGCACGAAGGCCTGCCGCTGCAGGGCGAGCCCGAGGTGCCAGGAGTCCCCGAGCTTGCGGCAGAGCTGCACCGCGCGCTCGGCGAAGTCGATGGCCCGCCCGAACCAAGGGAGCTGCGCCATCGCGAGCGCGTGCAGCGACCACGCGCGCGCCTGCTCCGGCGTGTCCGGATGCCGCTCGGCGAGGTTCAGCTCCTGCAGGTGCGCCCACACCGACCACAGCGCGCCGCGCGCGAGGATCGCCGTCAGCGACAGGCGGCTGTACATGTTGCAGGCGAGCAGGTCCTCCTCTGTGTTGGTGATGGCGCGGCGCGGACCGGGCGCGGGCAGCAGCGTGCGGGCGGCCAGGCGCAGCACCTGCCAGCCGATGCCCGCCAACAAGGGGAGACGCGCGCGCCACACCGGACGGCCGAGGATGGCGAGGCCGCGCTCCAGGGCCTCACCGGCGCCGTGGAAGTCACCTTGCCGATAGCAGAGATCGCCCACGCGCAGCGCCAGGCGGGCGCGGGCAGCGCGGCCGACGATGAGCGCACGCGCGCGCTCGAGCTGCACCGCCGCCTCTGCGTAGAGACCGCGGACCGTGAGCACGTCGCCCAGCGCCTCGGCCAGCTCACGGCGCACCTCAGGGGGCGCGCCCGCGCTGCAGCGATCGGCGATCCGGTAGTAGCGCTCCGCGACATCGACGTCGCCGCTCGCCTTGGCTTGCTGCGCGGCCGCGAGCGCGTACGGCAGCGCGCGCGCCGGCTCCCCCGCCGCGTCGAAGTGCTGCGCCAGCTCGAACACGCGCGACGAATCGATCGCCTGCATGCGCCGCGCGGTCTCGGCGTGGAGCGTCCGGCG
>JAFEBC010000475.1 GCA_018266095.1 Deltaproteobacteria bacterium | reverse complement strand
AGCTTGGGCTCGCGCAGATCCTTCGTCGCCACCGAGAGCGCGACGCCGTCGGACCAGTGCAGCCCCTGATCGCTCGAGGTCTTCACGATGAGCTGCCCGCTCGCGTCCGCGGACCAGTTGGTGCTGTTGCGGAACACGGCCACGACGTTGCTGCCGAACGTGATCACGTCGCTCGAATCGTTCTCGTCGTTCGCGCCCGTGTCGTGCCGCAAGACCACCGGATCGGTGACGAAGCCCTCGGGCAGGATGGGCCCGCCGTCGGTGGGCAGGTGGCAGAGATCGTTGCCCGCGTCGTCGGTGCAGTTGTCGTAGCGGTGGCCCGTGTCCGCGCACGACGGCGCACCCCAGGCCAGGGCGGCGGCGCACGACAGCGTGAATGTCACTCGCAGGATCGCCCCGAGACGGCGCCCGCGCTGCAAGTCCGGCATGTCGAAGTTTGTTCTGCCCGCACTGCCGGAGCGCGTCAATCGTACAAAGTCTCACCTGCGAACATTCACCAAAATCGCTGGACAAGCTCCCCCGGCACCGATGGTAGGCTCCGCGCGAAACCGCTGCCGATCGTGGAGGCGAGATGCAGCTCGAGTTGAAGTGCAAGAAGTGCGACGAAGCGTTCTCTGCCGATTTTGCCGAGCTCACCGCCGATCCCGAGCTCCGCTGTCCTGGGTGCGACGCGCGCGCCACCGAGGAGCAGGTCGAAGCGCTCACTGGCGCGATGGAAGACCTGTTCGCGGCAGTCGCGTCGTTGCGCCGGAAGTTCACCATCACCGGCGATCTGGATGGCGATGACCTGCCGCCGCCGTATGATGAAGCCCCGGCCGCCAAGCGCGGCAAGGCCGCCCTCCTCGAAGACGAGGACGACGAAGAGGACGAAGACGAGGACGAGGAGTGAGGAAAGCCAAGATCATCTGCACGATGGGCCCGGCCTGCCGTGACGAGCCGGTGCTCTCGCGCCTGGTCGCGGCTGGCATGGACTGTGCGCGATTGAACTTCTCGCACGGGTCGCACGATGATCACCGCAAGGCCATCGAGGCCGTGCGCCGCGCCAGCGACAAGGCCGGCCGGCCGATCTCGCTCCTGCTCGACCTGCAGGGGCCGAAGATCCGCGTGGGAAAGTTCGTCGGAGACCGCACCGAGCTCGTCAACGACAGCGAAGTCACCATCGTCCCCGGCGGCACCGACCTCGGCACCGCCACCCGCTTCACCTGCTCCTACGAGGGCATGGCCGGCGACGTCACGCCCGGCGACCCGGTGCTCATCAACGACGGCGCGCTGCGCCTCGAGGTGGCGCGCATCGTGGGCAAGGAGATCGTCTGCCGCGTGCTCGTGGGCGGGCCCATCTCCAACAACAAGGGCGTGAACCTGCCGGGCACCGCGGTGAGCATCCCCGCGCTCACGCCCAAGGACATCCAGGACCTCGAGTTCGGGCTCACGCAGGACATCGACTTCGTGGCGCTCTCGTTCGTGCGCACCGCGGCCGACGTGCGCGAGGTCAAGCGGCTCGCGGGCGGCGTGCCCATCATCGCCAAGATCGAGAAGCCGCAGGCCGTGGACCACATCGACGAGATCGTGCAGCGCGCGGACGGCGTGATGGTGGCGCGCGGCGACCTCGGCGTGGAGCTGCCGCTCGAGCGCGTGCCGCTGATTCAAAAGATGATCATCGACCGCACCAACATCCACGGCAAGCTCGCCATCGTGGCGACGCAGATGCTGGAGTCGATGATCCAGTCGCCGCAGCCCACGCGCGCAGAGGTGAGCGACGTGGCCAACGCCATCCTCGACGGCGCCGACGCGGTGATGCTCTCGGCCGAGACGGCGGCGGGCAAGTATCCGATCGAGGCCGTGCGCACCATGGGCGCGGTGGTCGAGGAGGTCGAGCGCTCGCAGCGCTTCCTGTCGATCACGCCGGCGCCCATCAACCAGCACGAGTCCACCTTCGCCACGGCCGTCGCGCGCGCGTGCACCGCGGCCGCCGCGCAGTTGGGCATCGGCACCATCTGCATCTACACGCGCACCGGCGAGACCGCGCGCCTCGTGGCCGAGTACCGCCCGCAGGCGCGCATCGTGGCCTTCACCGCCAGCGAGTCCGCGTACCGCCGCATGGCGCTCTACTGGGGCGTGAACGCGCGCCGCGTCGCCAGGCCGTTCGAGAACACGGACGAGATGATTCAGTCCATCGCGCAGACGCTCGTGGACAACCGCGAGGCCATGCGCGGCGAGGCCGTGGTGATCGCGAGCGCGGTGCCGCCGAACCGAGCGACGTTCGGCGCGAGCATGATGCAGTTGCACCGGCTGTAGCCCTCGGGCCACTAGCATTTTTCGCTCAATCCACGAGCGAACTCTGAACGGCCCCTATCGCCCCGGCCAGCGAAGGTTCACTGATCTCCGAGAGAATTCGAACCAGGGCCGCCGCTTTTTCTCTCGATAGCCCTCGTGCAGCAACGACCAGCAACGGCCGGGCAGCATCGGTCCAGAGCAGCTTCTTGATCTCACGCCGAGCGTACCGCGGGCTGTTCGCGTAGAAGGCAGGAAGGGCCTCAAGGAACTCGTCGACATATTCAGCCAACGACACCTCCTCCAACTGCGAGAGCATGTCATCCATGATGCCTGCCAGACGACAGTGATCATCTGCGAGAAGAAGGATTGGCGCGACCACGCGGCGATCCTTGCTCGCAGTGAGCGCAGCGACCTCCTGCAAGAACGCTTCGGCATTTCCCTCTGTCAGGGGGAAGAAGCGCTCCAATCGAGCAAGGCGCTGCTCGAAGCCATCCATCCGATTCATACCCGTCGAGAAGTGGTGGTCCCGTGCCGACCGCATCGATGCCGACCGGGCGACGAGTGCCGACTGGCACTGTGCAACGCGTCGTCGATCCTTGCACTGGAGCAGGGGTCCCCCGTCGCCACCATCCCTGCGTACTGCATCCAAACCCTCGCCTCATCGACCACTTGACGTCCCGTCGGCCGCGTGTCGGCTTTTGGCGACGGCTGCTCGCTTGCTTCAAGACGGACCGGCTTTGGGACCATAGCGCCTGATTCTAGCCTCACCGGCCACCGCACTCCGAAGCGCGACGGCCACGCCCCTCTCGGGAACGTGGCCGCCAGCCGCTCGAGCCGCGATGACCTGCGACCCGCGCGCGCCTACTTCGCCTGCTTGGCGATGATCAGCTTCTGCACCTTCTTGTACGTCGCCATCGGGATGATCTTCTTCTCGTGCAGCTCGTCCTTGGCCTTGTACGGGCGGCCCTCGATGATCTTCTTCGAGTACGCGTCGCCGATGCCCGGGAGCGCCTTGAGCTCGTCCTCGGTGGCGGTGTT
>JAFEBC010000474.1 GCA_018266095.1 Deltaproteobacteria bacterium | reverse complement strand
GTGAACAAGGCGTTCTCGGACAACTGGACGCTGTCTGCGAGCTACACGTACTCGCAGTTCCGCGGCAACTACCCCGGTCTGTTCCGCAACGAGAACGGCCAGCTCGACCCGAACATCCTCTCGGAGTACGACCTCGTGTCGCTGCTTCCGAACAAGCAGGGTCCGCTGCCGGGCGACGTTCCGAACGCCATCAAGGCCGACGCCGCGTACGTCTACGAGCTGTCGCCGACCACCACGCTGAACTTCGGCGGCAACATCCGCATCAACCAGGGCTCGCCCGAGAACTACCTCGGCGCGCACCCGCTGTACGGCCCGGGCGAGGCGTTCATCCTCCCCCGCGGTTCGGCCGGCCGCCTGCCCTGGACCTGGGGTCTCAACCTGCGCGCCGCCGCGGCGTACAAGGTGAGCAAGGACTACACGCTCGGTCTCACGCTCGACCTGTTCAACGTGACCAACAACCGCGAGGTGACGTCGGTCAACGAGAACTACACGTACGACAGCGTGAACCCCATCGTGAACGGCACCACTGCTGACCTGGCGTACCTGAAGAACACCGCGGGCGCCCCGGTCACGCTGAACCCGACGTTCCTGCAGCCGACGGCGTATCAGTTGCCGTTCTCGGCCCGCATCGGCGCGCGGTTCAGCTTCTAATCAGACTCCCGACGGGGCCGGCGTGATCCAGCGCCGGCCCCTCGGGGTCTCCTTTTTCAACGAATTTTCAGGAGAACACTTCCAATGCGTCTTCAGAACGCCCCGGGACTCAACGTCCCGCAACTTGCAGCCCTGCTCATCAGCGCTGGCGTCCTCGCGGGCTGCCCGGCTGGTGTCGACGTTCCCACTCCGACCGGAAACCCGACCGTCACCCGCATCTACGCGGTGGACACGGGCGTGGGCACGCTCCCCGACGTCCTCCTCTACTCGAGCACCGAGCCCACCAAGGTCAGCCCCAAGATGCCGACCGGCTGGGCTGGTCTGCGCGTCGAGTTCGACCGCCCGATGAAGGGCTCGTCGATGGTCACCAACGGTGGCTTCCCCGACATCGAGACCTCCGGCACGAATCCTCCCTCGGGTTCGTACTGCGCGCCGCTGTCCTCGCCCGTGATCGCGCTCGTCGACGTCGACACGCCGACGAACGACATGTCGAAGCTCGCGTCGATCTGCTACGACTCCAGCAGCGCCCTCCTCGGCAACCCCTCGATCACCATCGTGCTGCAGACCGGCGCGGCCCTCGGCTCGGGCACGCCGTTCACCTGCAACGTGGCGGACATCGACGGCGGCAACTACGTCTACGGCGCGTCGACCGGCCTCGGCGGCAACCCGCTCCTCGGCCTCGGCTACGACGTGTGGAAGCCGAACCACGCGTACGGCATCAAGTTCACGGCCTCGTCGATCACGGACAACGCGGGCAACGCGCTGTCTGCCCCGACGGACGCGGGCTGGGCCTCGGGCCAGTTCGGCTTCACCACGATGGGCCTCGAGATCCTGGCGATGGGTTACCAGGATCCGAACACGGGCTACTACTCGTGGCAGTCGAAGAACCCGGGCTTCATGAAGGATCTGTCGGCCCAGGGCGACGCGTTCGTCGTCCCCTCGGATGACGCTCCGGCGACCATCGTGTTCTCGGGCCTGCTCTCGGATCCGTCCAAGGGCGGCGCCGACGTGAACCAGGACCTGAACGTCGACGTCACCCGCGCCGATGGCTCGAACCAGGGTGGCTACTCGCTCTTCCACCTCCTGTCGGGCTTCGTGGCCGGCGTCGGCTACGAGGGCGATTCGCGCCAGATCGACATCTACCCGGCCGAGTACTTCGAGAGCGGCAGCGAGGTGAAGGCTGTGGTGTCCGGCGGCATCAAGGGCATCAACGGCACGACCCTCGGCACCGACACGACGTTCCAGTTCAAGACTGGCGCGCGTGACAACATCATCCGCGATGTGCTCCCGGCCAGCGGCGCGGTTGCCCAGTCGCTCCAGCCGGCCAACCTGATCGGCTGCGGTGGCGTGACCTTCAACCTTTTCACGCAGGAGGCTGTGGACCCGGCGCTCCTCACCAGCGACCACATCAAGCTGTACTCGGTGGACGCGAACGGCAACGAGACCGAGGTCACCAACACCTCGATCGACGCCTGCATCGACCAGATCATCGATATTGCGTCCAACGACGACCTCCTCCCCGACACCACGTACGTCGTGAAGACCACGGGTCTCAAGACGGCCACGGGCGCGGGCTATCCGAACCCGGGCAAGGACATCCCTGACTTCACGTCCAGCTTCCACACGCAGACGTTCCGGTCGGTCAACATCTACAACGGCTCGGTCAGCTCGCTGCGTACGCTCGACCGTCGCGCCGCCGTGGATCCGGTCCACCTGTTCGACTGCACGCTGCTCGTCTACATGGCGGTCGCGACCGATCCGGCGACGATGACCCCGGCGAACGTGGTGCTGAACGAGCTCACCACGAACTCCTCGGGCCAGATCGCCACGACGGCGGTTTCGGCCGCGTACACGGTCACCCCGACCGACGCGACCAACCAGACGTTCGCCATCAAGGTCACGGACACCTCGTACCCGCTCAAGTATGGCCAGCGCTATCAGGTCAAGCTGTCGACCAACATCAAGAGCGTCTCGGGCGTGTCCCTCAAGGCTGAGGGCTGCACGAGCGGCGACTGCTCCGACTCGCGCACCTTCATCACCTCGACCCCGTACCCGCGCCTCCGCTGGAGCCGGATCGACACCACGAGCGGTGCGTTCAAGATCGAGTTCGCTTACGACTCGTTCACCAACACGCACAACTCGCCGACGGGCGCGGGCGCGTTCAAGGCTGACCACTCGAGCGACATCGCCAGCGCGGTGAAGCTCTACCAGCAGGCCAACGACGGCTCGCTGTCGAACGTCGACGTGACCTGCGCGGCGCTCGCGGCGGACGACTCGTCGACCAGCGTGACCTGCACGCCGAACGCGGCGCTGACTCCGGACACGCGCTTCCTGTACAGCGTGGCGTTCACGAGCGACAAGCCGCTGAAGATGGCGGCGACCCGCACGGTCGGCTCGACCACGTACACGACCGACTCTGCGTCGGGCAAGTACGTCGGCTCGGCGACCAAGGCGTTCCGCACCGACTGCCCGTAAGCGTCGGCTGAAAGCCTGAAGTGATGAAGGGCGATCTCCGCGAGGGGGTCGCCCTTCGCATTTGGTGCGCGCACGACCCCTGGACGGACCTAGACGGCGCTCCAGATGCGCTCGAGGTCTGGGGGCAGGGCGCTCTCGTAACGGACGCGGGCGCCGTCGGGGTGCGCGAAGCCGAGGCGGGCGGAGTGCAGGAAGTGACGCTCCAGGCCCGGCAGCGAGGGGCCCTCGTAGAGGCCGTCGCCGGCCAGCGGGTGACCGATGAAGGCCAGGTGCGCGCGGATCTGGTGCAGGACGCCCGTGGTGATCTCGACCTCCACCAGCGTGAACCCGTTGCGGCGCTCGAGGGGGGTGAAGCGCGTGTGCGCGGGCCGGGCGCCGTGCTCCAGGGCCCAGGTGGGGTCGCTGGCAGGCCGCACGCGGCGATCGTCATGAGGGTCGTGGGCGAGGGGCAGGTCGATCTCGCCGCCTGCGTGCAGCTCTCCGGCGACGAGGGCCAGGTAGCCCTTCTCCACTTGCTTGGAGGTGAACTGCGCTCGCAGCGAGGCGTGAGCGGCGGGCGTGCGCGCGGCCAGCAGCAGGCCAGAGGTGTCCGTGTCGAGGCGGTGCACGAGGCCGCCCTCGCGCTGCGCGGGGCCCTGGACGACCTCGGCGAGCTCGGGGAAGCGTCCGACGAGCGCATTGGCGGCGGTGCCGGTCTCGCCTGGCTTGAGCGGGTGCGAGGGCATGCCCGCGGGCTTGTCGGCGACCACCACGTGGGCGTCGGCGTGCACGATGCGGATGGCCAGATCGGGCTGGGGGAACGGCGCGTCCGGCGGAGGCAGCTCGACGGAGACCAGCGCGCCCGGCGCGACGACCGCGCTCTTGGGGCCCCGCTTGCCGTCGATGCGGACGCGGCCCTCGGCCACCCAGTCCATGGCGCGCGCGCGGGACACCTGGAAGAGGCGCGCGACGGCCTTGTCGAGTCGCTCGGGCTCGGAGTCGGCGGGGAAGACGCGCTGGTCGAGCTTGCTGTCGGGCATGAGCCCGCGTTAGCACAGGCCCTGTGCCGGCGCCAACGGATGGACGCGCGAGGGACGGAGCGCGCGACGGATGAAGTGAGCTCACCCTCAGGCGTGCTTCAAGGCCTCGACCACGTGCTGGCTCGCCCAGGACGTGATCCCGTAAATCGACTCCATCGGGTTCACCCCCAGCGAAGTCGGGAAGACGCTGCCGTCGAGGACGAACAGGTTCGCGAGCGCGTGGTGCTTGAGGTGCGGGTCGACGACCGACGCCGCGGGGTCCCTTCCCATGCGGCACCCGCCCATCTGGTGCGCGGTGAACACGCCCAGCCGATTGGCGCCGAAGTGGTCGGCGGCGTCGAGGGCGCTGAAG
>JAFEBC010000473.1 GCA_018266095.1 Deltaproteobacteria bacterium | reverse complement strand
TGCGGTCGATGAGCGCGCGCTCCTTCTCCGGCAAGCGCTCGCGGGCCCCCCTCGACGCCGCCGACTCCTCCTGCAGGGCCGCCAGGTACTGCGCTCGCAGGCGCTCCTCCCCCGAGCCGCCCGCCGTGGCCGCCGCCGCCGTGCCGCGCGCGATCTCCAGCCGCCGCACGAGCTGGCCGCGCTCCCGCTCGAGCTGGCCCACGAGCTGCTTGTCGTTCTCGATCCGCTGCGCGAACTCGCGCTCGTCCTGCGCGCTCACCTGGCCGCGCCGCGACTCCGCGGTGTCCTTCTGCCACTTCTCGGCCGCCGCCAACTGCGCATTGAGCCCGTCGATGTCGTTGCCGAGCCGGAAGATGATCTTGTCCAGCGCCGCCACCTGCTCCAGCGCCTTGTCGCGCCGCGCCTCGAACGCCGCCGCCGTGTCCGGGAGCGCCGCCGCCTGCGCGTCGAGCGCCTGCCGCTTCTTGCGCGCCGCCACGATCTTCTCGGTGGACACCTGCGCCGCCTCGATGCGCCGCGTCTCCACCGCGGTGAACTGCGCCTCGGCGAGGAGCAGCGCGTTCTCCACCTCCACCGCGCGCACATTTCCTTCTTGCATCGCGGGGAAGAGATCGAGGCTGCCCTTGCGGAACGCCTCGTCCAGCCGCTTCAGGATCTCGTCGGCCTCGCCCAGCGTGCGCCGGCCCGCGCCCAGATCGCTCACGATCACGCGCGCCTGCGCCGCGTCGCGCCCGCTCACGTACTTGCGCGCCGTCTCGGGCAGGAGCTGCGTCGCGTCCAGCGAGTTGTCACCCTGCGCGAGGAGCTCGTCGTAGTACGCGACCGGATCATCCCGCTTGACCAGCTCGTCGATGCGATCGCGCACGGGCTTCAGCTCCGCGCCGAGCTGCTCGTACTGCTCGATGGCGCGCGAGTACCGCTTGAGCTTCAAGAGCAGGCTCGCCTGCTGCAGCCGCGCCTCGGGCGCCATCACCGAGTCCTCGATCACGAGCAGCAAGAGCTCGGTCGAGCGCAGCGCCTTCTCCGGCTCGTCCAGCTTCTGCCAGCACGCCGAGAGCTCATACAGCGCGTCCACGTAGCTCTCGGATTCGCGATCGATGCGCTGGTAGCGCTCGATGGCCTGCGCGATCTCGTTCTGCTCGAAGAACACCCGGCCCATCGCCAGCATCCCGAGGTCGCGCAGGTGCGAGAGCTTCTTGGCCTGGTCCACCTGCGCGGGCGTCAGGTCGCGCGGATCGTTCGCCAGCGCCGCCACCTCGGACGCCGGCATGGCCTGGGCGATCTGCGGCAGCGCCAGCATGCGCTCGAACGACTGCAGCGCCGCCACGAGCTGACCCTTCTGCACGAGGAGCGCGCCCTCGAAGTACCGCGCCTGCGGTGCGTACACGCTCTGCGCGTCGATGCCGTGGAAGGCCCCCAGCGCCCGCGCGATGCGCTCGTCGTCGGCCAGATCCAGCCGCCGCGCCATCCACTTGGCGTGCACGTAGCGCACCTCGGGCTTGAGCTTCTCCACGCCACCCGACTGCGCCACCAGCGCCGCGTACGCCTCGTCGATGCCCGACGAATCGCCCACTTTGTCGGACAGCTCGATGAGGCGCAGGAGCGCGTCCTGCAAGTGCTTGTCCTTCAGCTCGGCCAGCTCGCGGAAGTAGCGCCGCGATTCGAGCCAGCTCCCCTCCTGGAAGAGCGAGTCGGCCAGGTACAGGAGCGCGTCCAGCCGCGTGGGCTCGCTCTGGAAGGCCTTGGAGTCGACCACGTCGTAGAGCAGCGCCGACGCGTTGGCGAACTCACCCAGGAGGTACTGCGTCTCCCCGTCGCTGAAGCGCTTGCGCAGCTCGAGCAGCTCGCTGGGATCGTCCGACGAGCCGTACTGACGCTCGACCAGCTTCAGCCGATCGCCGATCGCCTTGAGCGACTCCTCCGCGACCTTCACCTCATCGAGATCGTCATCGGCGCGCGCGGCCTGCGGGATCGCCGCCGCCAAGGAGAGCGCGAGGGAGAACCCGATCGCGCGCCGCCGCGTCACTGCGCCTTGCCCTCTGCCGGAGCCTCCGTCGACGCGCGCTTCACCTGATCGCGCGTGACCTCGACGTCGTACTTCACCGCGGGGCGGTCCTTCAGATCGGTCGTGATGTTGCCCTTCTCGTACCCGACGATCTTGATGGTGGTGACCTTGCCGCCCTCGGCGTTGAAGGTGTGGCTCGACTGCACCTTGAACTTGTAGTCCTCGAGGTACTTGAACACGCCGAACCCTGAGCCGTGGTACTGCAGCTTCACCGAGATCTGGTGGTTGCCGGGCACGATGCGGCCGTTGAAGATCTCGATCTCCTTCTTCTTGTCGAGCTCGCCCGTGTCGTCCACGCGCGTGAAGATCGGCGCCCCATCGAGCGCGTAGCTCACCGACTCGAGCACGAACGACGCGCCCATGTCGTTCTTGTGCACCAGCACCGCCTTCGCGCCCGCGGTGATGTCGCCGCCGAGCACGGTCTCTTGGAGCAAGAGCAGGCGCGCCTTGGTGCGGAAGATCTTCTCCTTCAATTCATTGACGTTCTCTTCCAGCGCCTTGACCTTCAGCTCGAACGAATCGTCCTGCGTGGTGGCCTGCGGAGACGACGACGCGGCAGCCACGGTGGGCGCGGGCGCGATCTGCTTTGCGGGCGTGGTGCTCGGCGCCACGGGGATCGCGGGGCTGTCGAGCTGCACCGGCGCCAGCGCCGACTTCTGGATCTCGTCGGCCTTCTTCCAGTCGGTCCCGGGCGCCGTCGAGGTCGCAGCGGCAGCAGGCGCGGGAGAGGAGGGGACGACCGCTGTCGCGGCAGGCGCAGGGGCCGCGGCGGCCTGGTCAGGAGTGGACGTCGCTGCCTTGGGTTGAGCTGGCTGCGTGACCCCCGCCGGCATCGGCGCACCGGGCCGCCGATCCGCCTGCGCATGCGCCCCCCACGCGCTCGACATCAGAGCGCACGAGATCGCCATCAGCGCGGAGCGCGTCACCTTCACCATCACTCAACACCCGTCCCTTACGTGCCCTTCCTCAGCTCGGTGAGGATCAGGCGGGCGATCGCCTTCAGCGTCTCGTAGACGCCCTCGCCCTTGGGTGCGACGGCCTCGAAGTACGGAATGTTCCGAGGATTGAGCATCGCCTGCAGCTCTTCCATCGGGGCCGCGTTCGGCAAGTCGCGCTTGTTGTACTGGATGACGAACGGGATCTTGTCGAGGTCGTAGCCCTGCTCTTGGAGGTTCGAGCGCAGGTTCATCATCGACTCGTCGTTCGCCTCCATGCGCTCCATCTGCGAGTCGGCCACGAACACGACGCCGTCGACGCCCTTCAAGATGAGCTTGCGGCTCGCGTCGTAGAAGACCTGGCCCGGCACCGTGTAGAGGTGGAAGCGCGTCTTGAACCCGCGGATCTCGCCGAGCGACAGCGGCAAGAAGTCGAAGAACAAGGTGCGCTCGGTCTCGGTGGCGAGCGAGATCATCTTGCCCTTCGCCTGCTGATTCGTGTTCGCGTAGATGTACTGGAGGTTCGTCGTCTTCCCGCACAGGCCGGGGCCGTAATAGACGATCTTGCAGTTGATCTCGCGGGAGCTGTAGTTGATGAAGCTCATGGTGGGCGGTCGCTCCCGCTACTCGCTGAAGAGGTTGTCGATGTCGTCGTCGGTGATCTCCGCGAAGGGAGAGCCGGCGCCGGGGACCTGAACCTTCTTCATCAGTCCGTCGAAGATCTTGTTGAGCTCGTCGGAGGCCTTCTTGACGCGCAGGCGCACGAGGCCGAGCGAGCTGCGCGTGTCGAAGATGACGACGAGGATCACGCGCCCGCCCACGATGCTGATGTGGAGGTTGTCGCGCTCACCCTCGTGGAAGAGGATGGAGAACTCCTTCTCGCCGATGAGCTTGGCGAGGCCGCCGGTGGCCGCGATGTTGCCGGCGGTCAGCGAGGCCAGCGACGTGGTGTCGATGTTCTCGGTGGCGCCGATCGAGGCGATGAGCTGGCCGTTCTTGTCGACCAGAAAGACGACCTTGGCGTTGGCTTCCTTCGCCAGCCGTTCGCAGACGAGGCTGATCTGCTGGAACTCCTCGTCGTACATGACCATCTGCGGCTGCATTTGATTTGAACCTCACGCTGTCGGTGCTGCGGAGAGGGACGACGCTAACAGAGGCTCCGTGGGGCGGCAAGGACGGGTTGTGGAGGCGACAGACGGGCCGCCTCGATCTCGTGGTGCAATGTGCGGATGAGTGCGCTGGCGTTCGGCTCCAGGAGGAGGTCCTGGTGGTTGCCGGGCAGGCGCACCACGTGCACGCGGCCGGGCATGACGCGGCCCCAGCCGTAGTCCTCGCTCTGGTCGTCGAACCAGACGTCGCTGACGCGGAAGAGCACGGCGCTCAGCGTGGCGGAGGGCTTGGGGACGTACCGCTCGATGGCCTGGCTGAAGGCGCGGAAGAGGTGCGGCTCGCGCAGCTCGGGAGGGATCTCGGCGTCCTGGGCCAGCAGCGCGTCGACCTGCACGAGGCGCTGGCGGCGCTCGCGCTCCTCGCCGCGCTGGGCCAGGACGGCCTTGAGGTAGGCGAGCCGGTCCGAGCGCAGGCGCTGCAGGCGGCGGCCGAGCTTGGGCGCCTTCATCTCCAAGAAGGGGCTGTAGGTGTCGATGAAGGCGAGCAGGCCGACGCGCTCACCGGCCGCGAGCAGGTGCTGGGCCATCTCGTAGGCGATGACGCCGCCGCCCGAGTAGCCGCCGAGCAGGTACGGTCCGTGCGGGACCACCGCGCGCACCTCGGCGAGGTAGGCCTCGGCTGCCTCCTCGACCGTGGCGGCCGGCCGGGTGCGCCCGTCGTTGCCGCTGGCGGCGATGCCCCAGAAGGGCTGGCGGCGGTCGAGCCCGCGGGCAAGATCCCGGAAGTTCAGTACATTTCCACCCGCGCCGTGGACGCAGAAGAAGGGCGCGAGGTCCTGGCCGCGCTCGATGCACACGAGGTGCTTGAAGCGGGGCGCGCTCGGTGTGGGCGCGCTGGCGGCGCCGTTGGGCTGGTCGGTGTGGACGCCGTTCGCGTCGGTCGAGGGCGGCACGATGCCGCGCGCATTGTCGAGCCAGCGAGCCGCGGCCTCCAGCGTGGGCACCTCGAAGAGCGTGGCGATGGGCAGCTCGACGCCCAGCTTGCGGCGCAGGCGCACCGAGAGGCGCACGGCGATGAGCGATTCGCCGCCCTGGTCGAAGAAGTTGTCGTCGAGGCCCGGACGATCGAGGCCCAACAGCTCGCTCCAGAGCGCGGCCAGCTCCTTCTCTGTGTCCGTGCGCGGCGCGCGGTAGGACGCGGCGCGAGGGGCGAGCTCAGCAGCCTGGAGCTTCTTGGGCAGCGCGGCCTCGTCCGTCGAGCGGCGCCAGGTCTCGAGGTCCACCGAGGACGCCACCACCTGCGGCAGGCCCGGCGACGCGAGCACGCGATCGAGAGCCGCCATTCCCTCGGCCGGCAGGATGCCCTCGCGCAGCGCCAATTCCTGGGCCGACTGCTTGCGGAGCGGCCTGGGCAAGGTCCGCGAGAACGCGCCCTCGCTCACGCGGCGCAGCGCATAGCCCTCGGCGAACGCGAGCTCGTGGCCCTGCGCGTCGATGAGCGCGAGATCGAACACCAGCTCGGCGCCCGGCGCGCGCGGGTGCAGCTTCACGTGGCGGGAGAAGTGCGCGGGCAGCGGCGCGCGCAAGACGAGGCGCCTCCACGAGAGCGGGACGAAGAAGTCCTTGTCCTGCACGAAGCCCATGGCCAGCGCCTGCGCGGAGCCCGCCGCGAGGTCGAGCAGCGCCGGATGCAGCGGGTGATCCTTGAGATCACTCGTGAATTCCTGAGGTAGCGAGAGCTCGACCAGCGCCTCATCGCGGCCCAAGGCGACGCCCGCGAGGCACGACCAGCGCGGGCCGAAGTCCATGAACGGCTGCTCCAGGCGGCCGGCCTTGCCGAGCTTTCCCAGCGTGCAGCGGGCGCGGATCGCCGCCAGATCGTGCGTGCGCGGAGGAGGCTGCGCGATGTGCGCGCCCGAGGCGGTGGCGTTCGGCGCATCGGGATCGCCCTGGTGCAGGGTCAGCTCGCTGCCGCGCGTGGACAGCGTGGCGTAGGTCGTCTCGCCCTTGGGCACGACCAGCGGGGTGACGAAGGCGACGTCGCGCAGCTCGAGCGCATCCGCTGCGTGCGGCCAGCCCACTGCCGCCGTGAACAGCTCCAGCACGCCCGTGCCCGGCAGGACCGCCTCGCCGCCGCGCACGACGTGCTCGCCCACCACCCAGTGCGACTCGCGCGTGATGGCGAGCTGGAAGCCCGCGGCGTTCGGGAGGCGCTGGCCGACGATCGGGAGCACGGGGCTGTCGAGCACCCGCGGGGCCGCGCGCGTCTTGAGGCTCTTGACGGCGAGGCCGACCTCTTGCCACGCGTTCCAATTGATGGACACCGCGCGCGTGCGGCCGCCGCTGTGGGCTTGCGCGAGCGCGTCGAGGCAGGCGTTGGCGGCGGTGTAGTCGATCTGGCCCGGCAGGCCGAGCAGGGCGCTCACGGAGGAGAACGAGACGAACAGCGCGGGCGGCGCGTCGGCGAGGAGCTCGTCCAAGAGCAGGGCGCCCAAGGCCTTGGTGGCGAGCGCGGGCCGGCCCGTGTCGGCGCCGCGCGCGGCGAGCGGGAGATCGCGCAGCGTGCCGGCGGCGTGGAGCACCACGTCGATTCCGCCGAAGCGCTGGCGGGCCTGGGCGATCGCGGCGCGCAGGGAGGCCTTGTCGCTGACGTCGGCCTGCAGCGTGAGCACCTCGGCGCCGAGGGCCTCGAGCGCGCGCACCTGGTCGCGCTGGTGCACGTCGGGGGCGTTGCGGCCAAGGAGCGCGAGCTTGACCTTGGCGTTGCGCGCGGCGTGCTGCGCCACCGTGAGGCCGAGGCCGCCCAGGCCGCCGGTGATGAGGATGCGCGTGCCGTCTTTGGCCCACGAGGCCGCGCGGGCAGGCTGCGGCAGGTGCAGGGGCGCGATGGCTTCGATGAAGCGGCGTCCGTGCCGCAGGGCGATGACCCGCGCGCGATCGCCGCCCAGGGCCTCGGCGAGGAGCGCGTCGGCCAGGCTGGCGAGGGCGGGTGGCTTGCGCGGGAGCTCACCCAGGTCCACGGCGACGGAGGAGACGTGCGGGAGCTCGCGCGAGATGACGCGCGCGGGGCCGAAGAGGAGCGCCTGCTCGGGCGCGGCGGGCACCTCGGAGACGCCGGTGGCGCCGCTGGTGGCGATGACGAGCCGGGCCGGGATCGCGCTCACGGCGAGCTGCTGCGCGAGGAAGACGAGGCCCTCGTAGTGGCGGAAGACGGCCTCGAATCCGGCCGCGCCGCGCTCGGTGACGGAGGCGCCCGTGAGGTGCAGGACGTGCTGGGGCTCGAGGCCGCGCGAGCGCAGATCCGTGAAGAGTGCGTCGAGGTCGTCGCGATCGCCCGCGCGCGCGAGGTAGCCGTCAGTGTTCTTCTGGAAGCGCTTGCCGGGACGCACGCGCACCACGAGCGAGCCCAGCAGCGCGTGCGCGACGGCGTCACCCAGGGCGTCGCCTGCGTCGAAGAGGAGCCACGGACCGGCGCGCGAGGTCTCCGGGATCGGCGGCGCGGCTGGGAGCCAGGCGGGCGCGGCGAACCAGTCGTCGATCGCCGCGCGCTTGCCCATCGAGGCGGCGGGCTGCGCCTGCTCTTGCGGCTCGACCCAGTGGCGCTTGCCCTCGAACGGATACGTCGGCAGCGGCACCCGCGCGCGCGGCGTGTCGTCGAGCGCGTCCCAGTCGAGCGTGAGCCCGCGGCAGAACAAGCGGCCCAAGGTGTGCAGCAGCACCGCGGCGTCGTCTTGCGCATCTTGCGGGTGGCGCAGCGACTGCTCGGCCTCGCCCGCGCCGGCCTGGCGCGCGAGCGACGAGAGCGTGCGGCCCGGCCCGACCTCGAGCAACAGGCGCCCGGGCTCGTCGGTGATGGCGCGGATGCCCTCGAAGAAGCGCACGGGCTGGCGCAGGTGGCGCACCCAATACTGCGGGTCGGTGACCTCGTGCGGCTGCACCCGCGCGCCGGTGACGTTGGAGATGAAGGCGAGCTTGGGCGGCGAGAAGCGCGTGCGGCGGCACTGGGCCTCGAACTCGGGCAGGATCGCGTCGACCATCGCGGAGTGCGCGGCCACGTTGATGTGCACGCGGCTGTACTCGAGATCGCGCGCGCGCAGGAACGATTCGAGCACCTCGAGCTTGGGCAAGGGTCCCGAGGCGACGCAGCTCTTGGGGCCGTTGACGGCGGCGATGGAGACGCCGATGGGCAACAGCGGCGTGAGCTCCTCCTCGGAGAGCGGGACGACCACCATGCCGCCCGCGGGCAGGCGCTCGAACAGCCGTCCGCGCAGGCTCACCAGGGCCATGGCGTCGGCGAGGTCCATCACGCCCGCGGCGACGGCGGCCGCGTACTCTCCGGCGCTGTGCCCGATGACCGCGGAGGGCACGACGCCGAGCGAGGCGAACAGGCGCGTCAGGGCCACCTCGGTGGCGAAGAGCGCGGGCAGCGCGAGCGAGGGCGCCTCGAGCGGCGATTGGTTGACCTGGGTCAACGATTCGCGCAGGCCCGGCAGGTTGGCCACCGCCACGCACTCGTCGATGGCGCGGCGGTAGACGGGCTCGCTCGCGTAGAGGCCCGCGCCCATGCCCGCGTACTGCGCGCCGCCGCCGGGATAGAGGAAGGCGAGGCCCGAGACCTCGAGCGCCTCGGCCGCGAGGACCTTGCCGCGCGTGCGCAGGGCCTCGATGGCCTCCGGGATCGAGCTCGCGACCACGGCGCGGCGGTGACGGAAGGCCTTGCGTCCGCGTTGCAGCGTCGAGGCCACGTCGGCGAGCGCGAGCGCGGGCGAGTCGGTGAGGTGCGCGGCGAGGTTCTTGACGGCGTGATCGGCCGCGCCGGGCGTGCGCGCGGAGAGGACCAGGAGCTGACGCGAGCGCTTGGGCGGCGGCAGGGGCTCGGCCGGGGGAGCCTCTTCCAGGACGACGTGCGCGTTGGTGCCGCCCGCGCCCAGGCCCGTGACGCCCGCGCGCAAGAGGCCCGGCGCGGTCCACGGCTGCAGGCGATTGGTCACCGAGAAGGGCGCGCCGTCGAGCCGCGCGCGCGGGTTGGGCGAGGCGAAGTGCAGCGTGGGAGGGAGCTCGCGGTGCTGCA
>JAFEBC010000472.1 GCA_018266095.1 Deltaproteobacteria bacterium | reverse complement strand
TGAAGAACACGAACACGTCCTCGCTGTAGCCCGCCTCGCGCACCGTCTTGGCCCACTTCGAGAGCGCGGCGTCGTCGTAGTCCTCGCGCCGCAACCTGAAGTATCCGAACGGCGCCGTGCGCACCGGCGGCGTCGTGCGGTCCTCCGCGTCCGCGATGCACAGCGCGCACTTGGCTTCGCGCAGGATCGTGAACACCTCCTCGTCGAACCAGCTCTCGTTCCTGAACTCGAACGCGAAGCGGAGGTCCGCGGGCAAGACCTTCATGAACTCGCGCAGGCGCGCCGCGTCCTTCTTGAAGTTGGGCGGGAGCTGCCAGAGGATCGCGCCGAGCTGGGCCCCGAGCGTGCGCGCGGTGTCGCAGAACATGCTGACGAAGTCGCCGCAGTCGATGAGCCGCTTCTGGTGGCTCACGCGCTGCCAGCCCTTGAGGATGAACTTGAACGTCGGCGGCACCTGCGCGGCCCACTTGGCGACGACTTCTTTCGTGGGCTTCTTGTAGAAGCTCGCGTTGATCTCGATGGTGCCGAACTTCGACGCGTAGTAGCCGAGGCGCTCCTTCTTCTTGAGCGACTCCGGATAGAAGCTGCCGACCCAGGCGTCGTAGTCGTAGCCGCTGGTGCCGAGGAACGGTCCGTTCATGTGCGGGAGCCTCGCGTGAGATTCTTGTAGTCGCGCAGGTGGCGGATCGCTTGCGCCTTCTGGCCGCGCTGTTCGTGGATGCGGGCCACGTTGAAGTGCGCGTCGGCGAGCGACGGATCGGACGCGAGCGCGTTGGCGTACGCGAGCAGCGCGGCCTCGTGCTCGTGCAGGTCCTCGAGGGCGACGCCGAGATTGAAGGCTGCAGTCGGATCGTCGGGCCGCGACTGCATCGCCAGCCGATAGTGCGCGACGGCGGCCTGCGGGTCGCCCGCTTCGTGGAGCAAGCGGCCGAGGTTCACGTGCGCGTCGACGTGCGAGGGATCCAATTCCAGCGCGCGCCGGTACGCATTGCGCGCCTCTTCCGGATCGGCCTCCTCGAGATCGCAGCCGCGCTCGTACCAATCGTGCGCCGACGCCGCCGACAACTCGGCGCGCGCACGCGACACCGCGCGCACCACCGGCGCCGCCTTGCGCGCGAGATCGCTCGTGTCGAAGTCGAGCAAGAGCTGCCCATCGTCTGCGCGGAAGCGCGCCGCGTCCTGCCCGACGACGATCTCCTCGCCCTCGGCCACGATGCGCAGCGTGCGCAAGGTGCGGCCCTCGGGGAGCCGCAGCCGCAACTTCGACAGCGCCGTTTTCACTCTGCGCGGCGGAATGCGCGCGGCCAGCAGGTCCTTCGCGGTGCGCATGAGCACGAGGTCCGAGAAGGTGAAGCGCAGCTCGTTCTTCGGCCCGCGCTCCGGCTCGAGAAATCCGGCACGCACCCACGCGCGCACCTGTCCCACGGAGAGCCCGAGCATGCGGGCGACCTCGCGCGCGGGATAGGACATGGGGCGGAATTGTAGCAGGATCGGCGCTCCGAACTGCCGCCGTCCGTCCTTCGATGTGACGCTCCGCGATCCGGTTTCCCTGCGGGAAACCTCCACCAGGGGTGAGCTGTCGCTCCCCCTGGACCCCCAGCAAGCCCAGCCCGGGCGAGGAGTGCGGAGGCAAGCGCCCTGCGGCGTTACTTCTTCGCCGCCTTCTTCTCCGCCTTCTCGCTCTTCTCGCGCGGCGCGCGCTTAGCCGGCTTGCGCTCGCTCACGGGCTCCGGATCCGGCACGGCCGCGAGCTTCGGCTTCTGCGGCGCGGCCTTCTCAACGTGCGCATCTGGCGCCTCGTGCTTGGGCTCCGCGTGCGCCTTCGCGGCCGGCTTCTGCTCGCGCGACGCGAGGCTCGCCTTGAGCGCCTCCATGAGGTCGATGATCTGCGTCGACGGCGCCTCGGACGGGCCGGACTGGATCTCCTGGCCCTCGATCTTGCGCTGGATCTGCTCCTGCACGCGCGTCTTCACGTCGTCCTTGTACTGCTCGGGCTTGAACTCATCGTGCGCGATCTGATCGACGATGGCCGTGGCCAGCTTGAGCTCCTGCTCCTTCACGTCGACGGTGGCGAGATCGACATCGGCGAAGGGCCGGATCTCGTCGGCGTAGAGGAGCTGCTGCAGCACGATGCCGCCGCCCGGAACAGGACGGAGCTGCACGAGGTACTGCTTGCCGCGCGCCGCGTACCGCGCCAGCGCTGTGCGGCCGCTCTGCAGCATCACCTCGGACAGCAGCCGATACGCGCGGTCGCCGCCCTTGTCCGGCCCGAGGTAGTAGGCCTTGTCGAAGTACACGGGATCGATCTTCGCCGACGGCACGAACTCGGCGATCTCGATGGTCTGCGTGGCCTTCTCCTCCAGCGACTTGAGCTCTTCGGGCGTGAAGGTGACGTACTTGTCCTTGGCGAACTCGTAGCCCTTCACCATCTGGTCGCGCTCGACCAGCTCGTTGTTGTCGCGCGGGCAGATGTACTGCTGCTTGAGCCTGCCGCCGCACTTGTTGTGCAGGAGGTTGAAGGAGATGGCCGACTGGGCCTGGGTCGCCGAGTAGAGCTTGACCGGGATCGACACCAGGCCGAAGGAGACCGTCGCGGTTCCGATGGATCGAGCTGCCATAGGGCCCGATCCATAGCGCCGGTGCAGGTCGCTGCCCACTTTTGTACGCGTCGCGACTGAACGCCTGCGCAGCGTCACGAAGGGCCCGCGCGCAAGATCACTTGGCCTCGCGCTGCGCACTGCTCCCCGCGCGCGAGGTGCGTGTAGCATCCGCGGCGATTGGCCCACGAGCTGACAGCGGCGTTCGACGACGCGATCGCGGAGCTGCGCGCGGCGGGCCGTGTGCAAGCGAAGGTGGTCAAGGGCGTCGACATCGAGCCCATGCTGGCGGAGACGAGCGAGCCGTTCTCGCGCGACGGCTGGTTGTTCGAGCTGAAGCTGGACGGCTACCGCGCCATTGCGGGCAAGGACGGTGAGCGCGTGACGCTGCACTACCGCCGAGGGCGCGAGCAGAGCGCGGCCTTCCCCGAGATCGCCGACGCGCTGCGGGCCTTGCCCATCGACGCCTGCGTCCTCGACGGCGAGATCTGCGTCCTCGACGAGCGCGGCCGGCCCTCGTTCCAGCGCCTGCAGAAGCGCGCGCTGCGCATGGGCCCGCGCGAATTGCCCGCGGCGATGAAGGAGTTCCCCGCGCACCTGCTCGTGTTCGACGTGCTCGCCGCGCACGGCGTCGACCTGCGCCCGCTGCCGCTGACCGAGCGCAAGCGCCTCTTGTCCCTGCTGTTGCCGCGCGAGCTGCAGGGCCGCATCCGCGTGGTCGACGCGCTCGCACACGAGGGAGAGTCTCTCTTCGAGGCCGCGCGCAACGAAGGCCTCGAAGGCGTGGTGGGCAAGCGCGCCGACTCGCCGTACCGCGCCGGCCGCTCG
>JAFEBC010000471.1 GCA_018266095.1 Deltaproteobacteria bacterium | reverse complement strand
GGGGGCCCCCGGAGGAGCGAGGTTCGCTCTTGGGGGCCTCGGTCATGGGCGACTCTTAGACCTTCGCCTCGGCGGCTTCAGCGGCGGGCGGCGTGCCGGCCTGCTCGGGCTTGTCGGCCTTGTCGGACTTCTCCGACTTGTCGCCGCGGTCGCCCTTCTCGCCCCGGTCTGCGCGCTCGGACTGCTTGTCGTCGCGCCCGCCGCGATCCCGGCCACGTCCGCCGCGATCCCCGCGCCCGCCGCGCTCGTTGCGCTCAGGGCGCTCCTGGCGCTCGCCGCGCGGCTGCTGGTCACCGTCTCGACGCACCGGGGGCCCGTTGCGCCCCTGCTGCGCCAGCTCCGGCCGCGACCACTTGCCGTGCAGGTCGTACTGGTCCACGTGGTACTGCGGCTGCGGGCGCACCTGGATCGAGCGGTTGATGCGCATCATCAGCAAGCGCAGCGCCTCGCGCTCGGTGGCCTGCAGGAGCCGCGCGACATCCGGGTGGCAGTTGACGACGATCTGGTCCTCGCGGTGCTTGCGCGCCGCCCGCTGTGCCTCGCGCATGATCTCGTACGCGACCGTGGCCGCGCTCTTCACGTAGCCGCGCCCATCGCACGTCGGACAGCCCACGTTCAAGAGGCGCCCCATGCTCTCGCGCACGCGCTTGCGCGTCATCTCCACGAGGCCGATGTCGCTGATCTTCAGCACATTGGTCTTCGCGCGATCCTTCTCGAGGGCCTCCTGGAGCGTCTTGAAGACCTTCTCCCGGTTCTGGCCCTTATCCATGTCGATGAAGTCGAGGATGATGATGCCGCCGATGTTGCGCAGGCGGAGCTGGTAGACGATCTCCTTGGCGGCCTCGCAGTTGATCTTGGTGATCGTCTCCTCGAGCGACTTCTTGCCGGTGTAGCGGCCCGAGTTCACGTCGATGGCGACCAGCGCTTCCGTCTGGTCGATGATGATGTAGCCGCCCGACTTGAGCCACACCTTGCGGTTCTGCGCGCGGATGAGCTCGTGCTCGATGCCGTACTCATCGAAGATGGGCTCGGCACCCGTGTAGAGCTCGACCTGCGACTTCATCTCCGGCGCGACCTGCTCCACGAAGCCGAGCACGCGCTCGTACTCGCTGCCGTCGTCGATGACGACCTTCTGCACGTCCGCGGAGAAGAGGTCGCGGATCGAGCGCAGCACGAGGTCCAAGTCCGGGTGCACCAGCGCGGGCGCGCGGACCTTGTCGAGCTTCTTGCCGATCTCGTTCCAGACGCCGAGGAGGAACTTGATGTCGACGGTCAGCTTCTCCGAGGCCTCGTTCTCCGCGACGGTGCGCACGATGAAGCCCGTGCCGTTCGGCCGGTGCTTGTCCACGAGCTCACGCAGGCGGCGGCGCTCCTTGTCGCTCTCGATGCGGCGCGAGATGCCGACGTGATCGACGGTCGGCATGAAGACCATGTGCCGGCCCGGGAGCGAGATGTGGCAGGTGATGCGCGCGCCCTTGGTGCCGATGGGGTCCTTCACCACCTGCACGAGGACTTCGTCGCCTTCCTTGAGGAGGTCCTGGATCTGCGCGCGCTTGCTGACCGCGTGGCCGCCGTTGCCGTGACCGCCGTGGCCGCCGCCGTGCTTCTTGCCCTCGAAGCCACCCTTGCGCTCGCGCTCCTTGCCGCCTTCCTTGCGTTCGCCCTCGGGACGATCGCCTGGCTTGCCGTCCTTGCCCTCGCCGCCGCGACGACGCCCGCGTCCACCACGGCGGCGTCCGCGACGCTCGCGATTCGAGTTCGCGCCGGGAGCGCCGCGCTGGCCCTGCTCGGGACCGTTCGCAGCCGCGCCAGCAGCAGGAGCACCCGCGGCCGGAGCCGCGCCAGGAGCCGCAGCAGCGGACCCATCGGCCGGAGCAGCGGCAGCCCCGTCAGACGTCGGGGCCGCGCCCGGAGCAGCCGCAGCCTCGGCGGCCAACTGCGCCTCAGCGGCCGTGTGCGCGGCGTCGCCGTCGTCCTCTTCTTCGTCCTCGTCGCCGTCTTCGCCCTCGGCGTCCTCGTCGTCCTCGCCGTCTTCGTCGAGCGCCTCCTCGGCGGCGAGATCGACCACTTCGTCAGCCGCCTGCGCGGCGGTCTCGGAGGGCGTGGGGATGGCGGCGGGCTCGCCCGAAGGCGTGGTCAGGAGGACCGGTGCCTCGGCCTGGATCGGCGTCGCGGCCGGCGTGCCGTCGAGCGGCTGCGTGGCGGCGGTCCAGCCATCCGTCGCGGCGCGCTCCAGGGCCTTCACTTCCGGAGGCAGCGGCGCGGGAGGCGCATCGCCCGTCTGCGCAGTGGGCGAGAGCGCGGCGTCGGCTGCAGCCTTGGCCGCATCCTCCGCGACCTTGGCCGCCTCGGACTCCTCCGACGGCTCGGGCAGGTCTTCGTGATCGTGCGGGTCCCCTTCAACGGAGCCCGCCTTCTCATCCATCTCGTCTGCGAAAGGAGGGAAGTTCGGATCGGAGACGATGTCGCCCACGTAGAGGAAGGCGGCCTTGTCGAGCCCGATGTCCACGAACGCCGCCTGCATGCCTGGAAGCACGCGGACGACCTTGCCCTTGTAGATGTTGCCTACGATCCCTTTCTCGTTCTTGCGCTCCAGGTAGTACTCAGAGATGGTCCCCTGCTCGATCAGCGCGACGCGGGTCTCCTGCCCGGCCGCGTTGATCACGAGAATGTTCGACATCGAAAATGTCCTTTGCCGGGCGCGCGCCAGTGCTGGCGATGCGAGCAGCGCGCGCGTCCGTCCAGGCGCCTGAGCGCCCACGGTTCATGAAAGTGTTGAGAGGAAGTGGACCGGGCATGTCAGTCATGTCTTCTCGCCGCCGGCTGGTCCCGGCGCAGTGCGCACGGTCCGCAACCAAGCGGCGCCCAAGGCCTATTCCTCATCCGCGAATCCGAAAAGTCCCTGCGCCCGTGCGCAGGTCGTCGCGGCGATCAGAAGATATCAGGGCGTGTGACGCGGGCGCAAGGAATGAGCGGGAGGATGGGAGGATGTGTAGTGATTACAGTGCCTTGCGCGAAAAAGCGTCTGAGATTCCTGCTGCCGCCGGCGTGCATCACTGGCCGCTCGTCTCACGCTTCCAATCCAGGTACGAGTAGATCGCGGGGACGCCGGCCGCGGCCAGGACCGAGCCGATCATGAGCGCATAGCCCACCGGGCTCGGCAGGAGGGTGGTTGAGAGGGCGAGCACGATCCCGCTGAGCACGAAGGACCTCCCGGCCAGGCGGTGCGTGCGGCGCCAGACCGCGTCGTTGGCCAGCGTCCACGGGGTGCGGACGCCGATGAAGTAGTTCGGGCGCACGCGCGGGAAGTAGTTGCCCAGCGCGAGCTGGAGCGCGGCGAGCGAGAGGCCCATCAGCGTGTGCCCGGTGAGCGGGACGCCGCTCGCGAGGAGCATCGCCGACACGTGGATGAGCGAGAGGAAGCCGATGACGATGAGCAGCACCACCGTGCCCGCGCCGCCGCCCATGCCATCGGAGCCAGCCTCGTCGCCCGGGGTCGCGACCGCGCTCTGCTGCGCGCGGACCTTGGGGTCGATGCGCGAGAGGAACGACACCAGCGCCCAGAGGAGCAGGGTGACGCCCGGCGCCACCAGGACGAGCTCCCAGCGCGAGCCGTAGCGGTTGGGGGCGCCCGAGAGGTCCCAGTGCACGGGCACGGACTCGGGGAGCTGCGGCCAGAGGATGACGGCGGTCACCACGTCGAGCAGCAGTGCGCCGAGGACCACGAGGTGCTTGTTCACTTGCGGGCTCCCTTCTTCGCGCCCAGGTCGAGGAGGACGCGCATCACGTCCTGCACCACCGTGGTGTCGAGCGCGTACATCACATTCTGACCATCGCGGCGCGTGGACACGAGGCCCGCGGCGCGCAGGACGGCCAGGTGCCGCGAGACGGCGGGCTGCGAGATGTCGAACGCGTCGCCGAGCGCGCCCGCGGAGAGCTCATCGTGCTGCGCGAGCAGGCGCAGGATCTCGCGGCGCGTGGGGTCGGCGAGGGCTTTGAAGGCGCTGTCGGCCATGGTGGTCTCGAACCAAAGACTGCTTTGCGGGCGCTGTTGCTGGTTGGGGGGCCAGGGGGAGCGGCAGTCTCACCCCTTGTGGAGGTTTCCCGGAGGGAAACCGGATCGTGGAGCGTCACATGGTTGGCTAGCCATCGGCAGTTCTGGAGTCACAGCAACATGGGTACCGCGTGCAGGCACACGTCGGCCCAGCCGTGCGCGAGCATCGCCTGCTCCAGGCCGCGCTTCCTGAACAGCGCGCCGCAGATGAACCCGACGCAGGCGTTGGCGACGATGACGTAGCCGATGACGACGGGTCCGCTGCCGAGCTGGAGCGCGGTCGGCAGGTGTCCGGCGCCGAAGACCAGCGCGGTGAGCGCGTTGGCGATCCAGAACGAGGTTCCCCGGGCCGCGCCCAGCTTGAGCGCGAGCGTCATGAGCAGCGCGAGGAGGCCCCAGCGCATGAGCAGCTCCTCGACGATGCCGCCGTAGAACAGGCTGGAGGCGCCGATGAGGATGGCGAGGGGCCGCGACTGGTCGCCGAAGTCAGGGGTGCGCAGGCGCATCGCGTCGGGCAGGTGCGCGCCCAAGGCGAGGTGCAGGCCGAGGACGATGAAGGAGCCGAGGGTGCCCCAGAGGAGCGCGCGCGGGAGGAGCGAGGTGAGCCGGGGCGCGTCGGTGCGCTCGCCCACGAGCTGCTCGAGCAAGGGCGCCGAGAGCCCCGTGCGCGGCCGGCAGGCGAGGCCGGCCCAGATCATCAGCGCGCAGCCGAGCAGCACCTGGAAGCCCTGGCCGGCGAGCACGATGGGTAGCGGCGGGAGCGCCTTGCCGCTCTTGAGCGCGAGCGCGCGGATGAACTGGGCGAAGTAGGGCGTGGCCGCGGCGAAGCCGAACGCCGCGAGGCCGAGGAGGGCCCAGAAGAGGCGCCAGCGCGACACGGGCGCGGAGGTGCTGGACGGGGGCGCTGAGGCTCCGGCAGACGCGGGCGGCACGGGAGCAGTGGGAAGCGCGGTGGACGCTGGGTTCATGATGCGAAACAGCATATAGCGATATTGTTATATGCGCAAGTCGAAGCGGCGCCCCAGACCGAGAGGGGCTGACGGACAGCCGAATCCGAGGGGATTCCGATGGTTTCGAACCCGCGCGCCCTCAGGCCTGCGCGAACACCACGCCCTCGCGCACGATGCGCGTGACACCCGGGGCGGCCCACTCCGCGCCCACCAGGTGCGTGATGAGCTCGGCCGGACGCGCCGTGGCCTCGCCCTCGCCGGTGCGCAGGAGGAAGCGCAGCGTCCGCTCGCCCTCGAGCACGAGCTCGGACACGGCGGTCTTCAAATCGATGGGCGTGGGCGCCTTGCCCTCGCGCTCGCGCATCACCAGCGCGCGCGGGGTCTGCGCCAGCGTCTCCAAGGGCCCCGCGAGCGACGGCGCGCCCTCGGGCAGCTCCAGCCGCAGCCGCAGGCCACGGATGGACGCGCTCACGCTCGGCGCGCTCGCCGGCACCGGCTCGCACGCGAGCAGCCGGAACCCCAGCGGCAGCTCGGCGCTGATGTGCCGCGCCACGTGCGCGGGATCGGGCGTGCCGAAGAGCTCCAGGTCCAGGTACTCGGCCTCGCTCTCGGTGCCCACGGGACACGCCGGCCCGAAGCCCACCTTCGGCTTGGGATTGAACCCCTGCGTGTGCGGGATCTGCAGCTTGGCCCGCCGGAACGCGCGCAGGATGGCCGTCATCGTCTCGAGGTGCGAGAGCGCGATGGCCGCGCCGTCCTTGGCGTAGCGGATGCGCAGCGTGGTGCGCTCCTTGGGCAGCTCGACCTTGGGCCGCGGCGCTTGAGGCGCGTAGTCCGCGGACTTGAAGACGATGGTGTCCACGACCTCGTAGTCGCAGGCGCCGCACGCGGTGCAGTGCTCGTTGCCGTAGGCGCAGTCGTCGGTCGCGCCTTCCTTGAGCGACTCCATGCGCTCGTCCCAGAGATACGGTTTCTGCACTTCGCAGTCGATGTGGTCGAAGGGCAGGATCTCGTGCTGCCCCTTCTCGCGGTGCGCGAAGAACGCGAGGCCCACGCCGTGCTCGCGCTCGCACGCGCGGAACGCCTCCTGCCACACGTCGAGCTGGAAGTTCTCCGTCCAGCCGTCGAGCCGCTGGCCGGCCTTGTACGCGTGCAGCACGGCCGTCGCGAGCCGCCTATCGCCCAGGGCCAGCGCGCCCTCGAGCGCACCCTGGCGCGCGTCGTGCGGCTTCACGTGCAGGTCCTTGAAGCTGCGGCCGAGCTTGCGCACCTCGTCCTTCAAGATGCCGTGCTTCCGGTTCGTCTCCTCGAGCGGGATCATCGCGTCCCACTGGAAGGGCGTGAACGGCTTGGGGCAGAACGTGGACACGCCCACGTTGATGCTGGCGCGCTGGTTCTTCTTTCGCCCGCGCCGCAGCGCCTCCGCGCAGAGGTTCACGATCGCGCGCACGTCCTCGTCGCGCTCCGTGGGCAGGCCGATCATGAAGTAGAACTTCACCACGTCCCAGCCGGCCTCGAAGATGGTGTCGACGGCGTGCAGCAGGTCCTTCTCGGCGTTGCCCTTGTTGATCACGCGCCGCATGCGCTCGGTGGCGGCCTCGGGCGCGACGGTGAACCCGCTCTTGCGCACGCGGCCGATCTGCTCTGCGAGCCGCGGCGTCATGGTCTCCGTGCGCAGGCTCGGGAGCGAGATGCCCACGTTCTCGGGGCCGAACTCCTCGAAGAAGTCCTCGAGGACGCCGTTGATGCACGAGTAGTCGCCGGCGCTGAGTGAAAGGAAGCCGACCTCCTCGTAGCCCGTCGACGCGAGCCCGCGCTTGGCGATCTCGCGCACCTGGTTCGGATCGCGCTGGCGCGTGGGCCGCGTGATCATGCCGACCTGGCAGAAGCGGCAGCCGCGCGTGCACCCGCGCTGGATCTCGAGCGGCAGGCGGTCGTGCACCGTCTGCATGAAGGGCACGATCGGCTTCTCGGCCTGCGGCACGAGGTTCAGGTCGGGCACCACGCGGCGCACCACGGTCTCGTAGCCCGGCTTCTTGGGCACGATGGCCGAGATGGTCTTGTCGGGCCCATAGCGGATCTCGAAGAGCGACGGCACGTACACGCCCGGGATTTCGGCCAACTGCCAGAGCAGCTCCTCGCGCGAGCCGCGGCCCGACTTCCAGCCGCGCACAGCCGAGCTGATCTCGTGGATGACCTCTTCGCCCTCGCCCACGACGAAGCAGTCGAAGAAATCCGCCACCGGCTCCGGGTTGTACGCGCAGGGCCCGCCGCCGAGGATGAGCGGGTCGTCGCGGCGGCGATCCTTGGTGAGCAAGGGCACGCCGCCGAGGTCCAGCATGGCCAGCACGGTCGTGTAGCAGAGCTCGAACTGCAGCGTGAACCCCACGATGTCGAACGCGGACAGCGGCGCCCGGCTCTCGATGGAGAAGAGCGGCAACTGCTCGCGCTTGAGTGCCGCCTCGAGGTCGCTCCAGGGCATGAAGAGCCGCTCGCAGAGCGCGTCGGGCCGGTCGTTGAGCGCGTGATAGAGCAGCCGGAAGCCGACATTGCTCATGCCGACTTCGTACGTGTCGGGGAACGCGAGCGCCCACTTCAGGTCGACCTGCGACCAGTCCTTGCGGATGGCGTTGAGCTCGCCGCCCGCATAGCGCGACGGCTTCTGCGCCTGGAGGATGAGGCTGTCGAGCCGCGAAGGCGCGGGACGTGCGGACTGCGCAGCGAGGGGCAGAGAGAGGCTCACGGGGCCCTTCTACTCGATCGCGGCCCCCGCGCGAATCGGCGCGCCACACAGCACGACCAACTTCTCACACTCTGGTGAGGGTTTGTTGGGGGTCCAGGGGGAGCGACAGCTCACCCTTGGTGGAGATTTCTCGAAGAGAAACCGGATCATAGAGCGGTGCGAGCTGGGGCTGGACGCCGGCAGCTCGGAACCTCTCCGCTACTCCTGAATGTCCGAGCCGTCCGCCGCGCCGTCGCCGCCGGCCTGCTTCACGCCGTCCGCGCCGTCGCCCACGACCTTGGCCACGCCGACACCAGCGCCCGCGACCGCCGTCACGCCAGCCGCGATGCCGCCGACCGCGGCCATCGAAGGTCCGCCGTCGCTCGCCTGCTGACCCGCGCCGCCGCCGACGCCGACCGAGGTCGCGCCGCCGCCCGTGCCGCCGCCGCTGGCCGTGCTGCCCGGGCCAGTGCCGCCGCCGCCGTCGCCGCCACCGGAGCCG
>JAFEBC010000470.1 GCA_018266095.1 Deltaproteobacteria bacterium | reverse complement strand
GTGCACAAGTACCCGGATCGCGTGCTCTTTCTGGCGCTCGACCGCTGCTCGACCTACTGCCGGCACTGCACGCGCCGCCGCATCACCTCGGGCGACGAGGGCGACTTCTCCCGCGACGAGATGGAGAAGGCGGTCGCCTACGTGGCCGCGCATCCCGAGGTGCGCGACGTGCTCATCTCGGGCGGCGACCCGTTCCTCCTCTCCACCGCGCGCCTCGCCGAGCTGCTCACGGCCCTGCGCGCCATCCCGCACGTGGAGATGATCCGCATCGGCACCCGCGTGCCGGTCACGCTGCCCATGCGCGTCGACGACGAGCTCGCGCGCATGCTGCGCAAGTTCGCGCCGCTCTTCGTCATCACGCACTTCAACCACGCCAAGGAGCTCACGCCCGAGGCGCGCGCGGCCTGCGAGCGGCTGGTGGACCACGGCGTGCCCGTCGAGAACCAGGCGGTGCTGATGCGCGGCGTGAACTCGTCGCTCGTCGCGCTCAAGGACCTGATGCACCAGTGCCTGACCATGCGCGTGCGGCCGTACTACCTGCACCAGATGGACGTGGCCGAGGGCCTGGAGCACCTGCGCACGCCGCTCGCGCACGGGGTGGAGCTCTTGCGTGGCCTGCGCGGACACACCTCGGGCCTCGCGGTGCCGCACCTCGCGGTCGATCTGCCGGACGGCGGCGGCAAGGTCACGCTGCAGCCGGACTACGTGATCGAGCGCAAGGCCGACGAGACCGTGTTCGTGAACTTCAAGGGCGAGCGCTACGCGTACCCCGAGCCGCGCGAGACCGATTGTACGGTGCCGTATGATCAGGTCTGGTACCCCGAGGGCAAGGCGCAGTTCCGCCCGCAGAATCCAGCGGTTGCGCCGCTGCCCGCCGACGTCGCGGGTGCCGGAAACGCCACGGGCCCGGCCGAAGCCGAGCCCGCGCGCAAGCTGCCTGTGATCCGCGCCGAGGCCTGACGCGCGGCCTGTCCTACTGCAGCCAGTCCTTGATGCGCGTCGTGACCTCGGCCTGGCTGGCGACGCCGCTCTTGAGCGTCTGCGCGTCGGCCACCAGCGTCTGGGCCGGCGGCTCCCACTTCTTCGCGCCGGCCTGCGCCCTGAAGAGGATCGAGAGGTTCGACAGGAGCTGCCACTGCGCGCTCAGCGGCGCCTTCTGCGCCTTGGCCACCGCCGAGAACGCGGCCTCGATGCGGCCCACCATCAGCGCGGGCGAGGTGCGGATGTCGGTGCCCGGCGTGGCCTTGAGCGCGAGCGAGGTCGCGGTCGACTTGCCGAGCAGCGTGGCCTTCTTGTCCGAGTAGCCCGCGACGGCGATGCCGGTGAGCCCCCAGGCCGTGCCCTTGTGCTCGAAGGTGAAGGCGATGCGCTCGTTGGTCATCACCGACACGTCCTCGCAGAGGATGGTGCTGTCGGCGCCCGCGGCCGAGACGGTGCCCTGCGCGTGCTTGCACCAGGTGCCGAACGACTGCTTGCCGCGCGTGACGGTGACCCAGGCGTCGCGGTTCTTGCCCTTGGCGTCGTCCTTGAAGATGAGCTCGAACTTCACGCCCGCGTCGGTCGCGGGCACGAAGACGTCGGCAGCGGCGGCCTGGGCTGCGAGCAGGATGAGTGCGGCGAGGGCGAGGCGGGCGTTCATCGGCGGCTCCATGAGTGGCCAGACGTATGGCCAGAGAAGGTCCTTGGCGCGTAAGGCTCAGATCGCGCGCGCTGCCGCCATCCGCCGCGCTCCCGACCGGTTCATTCCGGGGGAGGAGTTCCCCGAGGAGCACTTCGGCCTCACGCGCGCTGGCTTGCGCGAGCCGTCGCGGACAGAATGCAGGCGATGGCCCTCTTCGTGACCTCCCGGCTGCTCTCGGACGCGCGCGTCGTGCACGGCTTCTCGCTGCGCACGGGCGGCGTGTCGGAGGGCGCGTTCGCGAGCCTCAACCTCTCGGCCTCGGTGGGCGACCTCGAGGCGCGCGTGTCGCAGAACCTCGATCGGCTGAGTGAGGCGGCGGCGCCCGGGCTGGGCCTGCCGTTCGCCACCGTGTCGCAGGTGCACGGGGATCGCATCGTCGAGGCGCTGCTGTCGGAGCAGGGGCCGTTCTTCCACGAGCTCATGCCCGAGAGCCAGGCGGGCCACGCGGCGGTGACGGGCGAGGCGCAGGTGGGCCTCGTGCGCGCGGATGCAGTCGTGACGCGCTCGCCGGTGCTGCTCGCGGCCGTGCGCGTGGCCGACTGCGTGCCGGTGCTCCTGCACGACGTGCGCACCGGTCACAGCGCGGCCGTCCACTCGGGCTGGCGCGGCGCCAGGCTGTCGATCGCGGCGCGGGCGGTGTCGGCGCTGCAGGCGCATCCCGAGGACCTCCTCGCCGCCATCGGGCCCTGCATCGGCCGCTGCTGCTACGAGGTCTCGCGCGAGCTGGCCAAGGACTTCCGCGAGGTCTTCGGCACCCGCGCGGCCGACGATCCGGAGACGAACCCCAAGCCGCACCTGGACCTGCGCTACTGCGTCGAGCACGCGCTGCTCCTCGCCGGCGTGCAGCCCGAGCACCTCGAGCAGGTCCCGGGCTGCACCTCCTGCGAGCCGGAGCGCTTCTTCAGCCACCGGCGCGACAAGGGCAACACCGGGCGGATGCTGGGCTTCATCGCGGCCATCCCACCCGCGACCACACCCGCGTAGGCCGTTTCTTTGACTTGAGCCGGTGCCCCAGTGATCATTCCGCTCTGGCAGGCGTGTCGCCTGCGCTCGCGGGGCTGTCTTCAGCCGTCTCCGCACAAGGACTCCTTGTCGAAGGCAAGGCACAGCGTGTCGTCGATCCACGGGGCCGCGCTCGCCCTGCTGGCCACCTGCGCGTGCGCGGGCGTGTCGGCGAACCAGAAGTCCGACCTCGACGAGCTCAAGGCCACCGTGCAGCAGCAGCAGAGCCTCTTGCAGCAGCAGCAGGCGCGCATCGAGCAGCTCGAGCTGCGGCTCGCGGGGCTCGCGTCCAAGGCGGGCGACAAGGGAGCCGTGAAGGTGCAGGCGCAGCCGTCGCAGCCGTCGCAGCCGCAGTCGCCGCTGCACAACTCGGGCGAGCCGGCCAACATGAAGACGATCAAGCTGGAGGCGCCGGTCCAGATCACCAACCAGACCGTCGAGCGGCCGCAGGGCCAGTCGGGCACGCAGAACGGGCGCCGCCACCTGCGCGGCAATCCGGTCGAGCGCGCGCCGCGGCTCCCCGCGGGGGTCGAGCTCAAGGAGCCCGACGAGCGCGCGATGGCCGAGCTGGAAGAGCAGGCGCCGCAGGTCGACAAGTACATCGCGGCCGACGCCACGGCTGACTACCAATACGGCCAGGCGATCCAGGCCCTGAACGCGGGTGAGCACCTGAGCGCGCAAGCCCAGTTCCTGGCCTTCGCCGCGCGCTTCCCCAAGCACGCGCTGGCTGACAACGCGCTCTACTACGCGGGCCTCTCGCGCGGGGCCAACGGGGACTGCGCCGGCGCGCTGCCTCTGCTCTCGCGCGTCATCAATGAGTATCCGGCCGGCGACGCGGTGCCGCTGGCGGAGCTGGAGAAGGGCCGCTGCCTCTTGAGCGTGGGGCGCGTGGCCGAGGGCAAGGCCCTCTTGCAGAAGATCATGGACGACCGGGAGGGCGGCTCGGAGGCGATGATGGCCCGCGCCCTCCTGCAGCAACACGAGGCGGCCGGAAACTAGCGTTGCGCAGCGGATGGATCGAGGATTGACCGCTGCGACTTTGGAGTTTGAAGGACGTTGGCTCGATGGAAGGCGGAGGCAAGCGATGCGGACCAAGACGATCTCGCGGTGGCGCAAGGCAGTTCTCGGCGTGGCGGCCCTGACGATGGTGGGCGGCGCACGCGCGCAGGACACGACTCCCCCAGCGGCGGACCCGGCGCCCGCGCCCGAGACGGCCAAGATCCCCGCGGCGAACGCGCCGGCGGCTGAGGGCGGCGACACCCAGACCTACACGATCCAGAAGGGCGACACGCTCTGGGATCTGTCGCAGAAGTTCCTCAACAACCCCTGGTATTGGCCCAAGATCTGGACGCTGAACCCGTACATCGAGAACCCGCACTGGATCTATCCGGGCAACAAGCTCAAGGTGCAGGGCGGCGTCGGCGGCGCGCCCGCACAGGTCGAGGGCCAGGCGGCGCCTGTCGCTGCCGATGGAACGCAGGCCCCCGCGGGCGAGCAGGCGGCCGCGGATCCCAACGCCGCACCGGCTGACGCGGCGGCGGACCCGAACGCGGCGGCGGCCGAGGATCCCCTGGCTCCGGTGGCAGCGGCCGATCCGAACGCCATCGCGGCGACGGACGCAGAGCGCGCGGCGGCTGACCGGGTCGTGTCCACCAACGGCAAGATCGCGTTCTCGCCGCCGGCGGTCATGACCATCCGCACCGGCACGCTCGTCACCGATCAGGAGATCGAAGCCGCCGGTTCGCTCGACTCCTCCTTCGCCGAGAAGGAGATGCTGACCACCTACGACACCGCCTACGTCCGCTTCAAGCAGGACGGCCTGGCGCGCGTGGGCGACAAGCTCACCATCTTCCGGCCGGCCGAGGAGATCCGCAGCCCGACGACGGGGGCGCGGCTGGCGCGGCGCATGACCAACGTGGCCGAGGCCAAGGTCATCGCCACCAACGGCTCGGTGGTCACCATCCAGATCGGCAACTGCTTCAGCGAGATCGAGCGCGGGGACCTCGTCAAGCCGTGGACCGAGTCGCGCAAGCGCCTCGCGCCCAAGCCGAACACCAAGCAGCTCACCGGCAGCGTGGTCGGACCTGCCAACGGCTCCGGCGACATCTTCGGCACGCTCACCGCCGTGTTCATCGACAAGGGCTCCGCCGACGGCGTCGAGGAGGGCAACACCTTCGAGGTCGTGCGCAGCGGTGACGGGCTGGCGGGCATCGGCAAGGAGACCACGCGCGTCGCGGGCGACACGGTCGAGGGCGCGAACCGGGTGGAGCATCCGGACGAGGCCGTCGGCCTGCTCATGGTGGTCGAGGTCAAGGAGAACATCAGCACGGCCATCGTCGTCCGCGCCGTCCGCGAGCTGGCGGCCGGCGAGCGCATCGAGATGAAGCCCAGCGGCTCGGGCGGGGACTAGCGTCCCGAGGCGCCCGCCGCGCTTTTGTCGCCTTTCGCGCGAACCCCTTGTCGCGGCCCTCTCCTTCCTGCTAGTTGCCGCGTCCAGCGCTGTCCAAAGGGGACCGGTTGAAGGAATCGACGCAGAGCGCGGCCGACGCTGGCGGGGTGGTGGGCCCCGACGTCGTGGCGGCGTGCGCGCTCTCGGCCATCCCGGGGGTCGGCGCGTCGGTGATGGCGCGGATCACGGGCGCGTTCGGCGGCTTCGCGGCGGCGCTCGAGGCGGGCCCGGGCAAGATCCTCAAGCGGGCCGACGAGCTGCAGCTCAAGCAGGAGTCGGTCGAGTTCCTCTCGCGCAAGCCGGACCTCGAGGATCTGGGCGCGTGGGCCATCGCGGCCGCCAAGGGCGCGGGGGCGCGCGTGGTGGTGCTGGGCGACCCCTGGTATCCGCCGCTCCTGCGCTCGATCGACAACCCGCCGCCGCTCTTGTACGTGCGGGGTGCGCTCGATCCAGACGTGCCGCGCATCGCGCTCGTGGGCGCCCGCGACGCGGACGACTACGGCTTGCAGCTCGCGCGCGACATCGCTGAGGGCCTGGCGATGGCGGGCGTGGAGGTGGTCTCGGGCGGCGCGCGGGGCATCGACGCGGCGGCGCACGCGGGCGCGCTCTGGGGGCAGGGCACCACGGCGGCCGTGCTCGGGTGCGGCATCGACATCGTCTATCCGCCTGAGAATGCGGCGCTGTTTGACCGGCTGTCGAACGGCGGCGGCGCGGTGGTGAGCGAGTTCGTGCCCGGGACGCCCTCGGCGCGGCAGAACTTCCCGCGGCGCAATCGCACCATCTCGGGCCTCGCGTCGGCGGTGGTGGTCCTGCGCGCGACCGTCGAGTCGGGCTCGCTGCTCACGGCCAACCACGCGGCGGCCCAAGGGCGCCCCATCTTCGCCGTGCCGGGCAAGGCCGACGAGCCGCTGTCGGCGGGGCCGAACTCGCTCTTGACCTTGAACGCCGCGCGCGCGGTGACCTCGGCCCGGGACATCCTGCTCGCGCTCGGGTGGCCGCTGCCGGAGACGATGGGCGAGCAGCGCCCCGCGCCGCGCCCGAGGAAGACGCCGCCGCCCAGCCAGCTCGCGCACACGGCGGAGGTGGAGGCTGCGAAGTCGGGCGAGATCCTGCTCGACGAGGTTTCGCTCAAGGTGTGGAACCTGTTGGACGAGCGCGCGCCGCTGCACGTGGATGAGCTCGCGGGCCGGGCGAATTTGACAGTGCCCGAGACGCTGCACAGGTTGGTGGAGCTGGAGCAGAAGGGCCTCTGCACGCAGCGGCCCGGAAAATACTTTTTGCGCAGAGGCACTTAGGTCGGTTAGGAGAGCGGCCTCGGTGCGGTCCGCTGAACCCCGAACGGGCCAGCAGCATCGTAGAGCCCCCGTCCCAGGCACTGGGCGGGGTCGAAGTCGTGAAGTTGGTTCAAGGACGTCGGTGGTTCGCAGTGAATGATCGATTCCCCGGGAGTGACGGCATCCAACGCCGCCCCGACGAGGAGCAACATGGCGACGCGCAAGGCAGCAAAGAAGGGCAGTGAAGTCGAGGCTGAGGAGACGGAGACGAAGGGCGCCAAGAAGAAGGCCGGCAAGGCGGCTCCGAAGAAGGCGGACAAGGCTGCCAAGGCCAGCGGCGCGGTGAAGGCGCCCAAGGCCAAGCGCGGCGGGTTCGCCAAGAAGTCCGCGAAGATCGTCGAGGACAAGCTCGATGACCGCGAGTACGACGGCGAGGCCGAGGTCGATGAAGAGGAAGAGGCGCCTGCCACGCGCGTGAAGGGCTCGTCCCTCGTGGTGGTGGAGTCGCCGGCCAAGGCGAAGACGATCAAGAAGTACCTGGGCGCGGGCTACGTGGTGAAGGCGTCGGTGGGCCACGTGATGGACCTGCCCGGGTCGAAGATCGGCGTCGACATCGAGCACGACTTCGAGCCCGTGTACGAGGTCATCGAGGGCAAGGAGAAGGTGCTCGCCGACATCGAGAAGGCGGCGAAGAACGCCTCGCGCGTGCTCTTGGCGACAGACCCTGATCGCGAGGGCGAAGCCATCGCGTGGCACATCTCGGACTACCTGAAGGGACACAAGATTCGCGCCCCGATGCAGCGGGTGCTCTTCAACGAGATCACCAAGAAGGCCATCAACGAGGCCATCCAGCAGCCGCGCGAGCTGAACAACCAGACGTATGACGCGCAGCAGGCGCGGCGCGTGCTGGACCGGCTCGTGGGCTACAAGATCTCGCCCATCCTCTGGAAGAAGGTGCAGCGCGGGCTGTCGGCCGGGCGCGTGCAGAGCGTCGCGGTGCGGCTCGTGGTCGAGCGCGAAGAGGAGATCAAGAAGTTCGTGCCGGTCGAGTACTGGTCGGTGGAGGCGGACCTCAAGGCCGCGCTGCCGCCGCAGTTCCGCGCCAAGCTCATCAAGGTGGACGGCAAGAAGGCCGAGCTGAACTCGGGCGCCATCGCGCAGCCGCTGGCGAAGGAGCTGGAGAAGCTGCCGTTCGTGGTGTCGTCGGTGGAGAAGAAGGAGCGGCGCCGCAACGCGCCTGCGCCGTTCATCACCTCGAAGATGCAGCAGGAGGCGGCGAATCGCCTGGGCTTCACGGCCAAGAAGACGATGACCCTCGCGCAGAAGCTGTACGAGGGCGTGGACCTCGGCGACGAAGGCCAGACGGCGCTCATCACGTACATGCGTACCGACTCGGTGCGCTTGTCGCCGGACGCGATCACGGGCGCGCGCGAGTACATCGAGAAGACGTGGGGCAAGGACCACATGCCCGCGGAGCCGGTGATCTTCAAGACCAAGAAGTCGGCGCAGGACGCGCACGAAGCGATCCGGCCGACGTCGCTCGAGTACCCGCCCAAGAAGGTGCAGCAGTACCTCGAGTTCGACATGTTCCGGCTCTATGAGCTCATCTGGAACCGCTTCGTGGCGTGCCAGATGGCGCCGGCCGTGTTCGACCAGACCACTGCCGACATCGGTGCGGGACGCGCGACGTTCCGCGCCACGGGGCAGACGCTGAAGTTCGCGGGCTACCTCGCGGCGTACGGCCAGGAGGCGGTGCAGGACGTGCCGCCCGAGGAGGCCGGCGCCGAGAAGATGGAGGGCGAGGACGAGGAGAAGGGCGATGTGTCCCGTCAGCTCCCGCCGCTCGAGGCGAACCAGAAGCTCGACCTCGTGAAGCTCATCCCGGAGCAGCACTTCACGCAGCCGCCGCCGCGCTTCTCGGAAGCGTCGCTGGTGAAGGAGCTGGAAGAGAAGGGCATCGGCCGGCCGTCGACGTACGCGGCGATCCTCTCGACCATCGAGGCCAAGAAGTACGTGGAGAAGCGCGAGCGCGTGTTCCACCCGAGCGACCTGGGCAAGCTGGTCACGGAGCTGCTCGTGGCGGCGTTCCCCAACGTGCTCGACGTGGCGTTCACGGCGCGCATGGAAGAGGAGCTCGACGAGGTCGAAGAGGGCAAGGTCGACTGGGTCAAGCTGCTGCGCGAGTTCTACGGGCCGTTCGAGAAGACGCTCGCGCTCGCTGAAGAGCAGATGCGCGACGTGAAGCGCGAAGAGCAGGCGACGGACCTGAAGTGCGAGAAGTGCGGGTCGCCGATGGTGATCAAGTGGGGGCGCAATGGGCGCTTCCTCGCGTGCTCGGGGTATCCCGAGTGCAAGAACACCAAGGACTTCATCGAGAAGGACGGGAAGATCCAGGTCGTCGAGGACATCCCGACTGACGAGGTCTGCCCGACCTGCGGCAAGCCGATGGTGAACAAGCGCGGGCGGTTCGGGCGCTTCTATGCATGCTCGGACTATCCGGCCTGCAAGACCACGCGGCCGATCACGCTCAAGGGCGTGGTGTGCCCGCAGGACGGCGGTGGCCTCGCGGAGAAGCGGTCGCGGTTCGGGCGCACGTTCTTCTCGTGCGTGAACTATCCGAACTGCAAGTTCGCCGCGTGGGACCGGCCGGTGCCGGGGCCGTGCCCGAAGTGCGCGTCGCCGTATCTGTTGTCCAAGTTCAGCAAGCGCGATGGCGCGTTCATCGCCTGCCCGAACAAGGAGTGCGGGTACCGGCGGGAGAACGATGCGCAGCAGCAGGCGGCGCAGGCGGACGCGGACAAGGGCGTGCAGTTGGGGGCGATCGGGACGGCGGGGGCTATCTCGATTCCGCCGCCGATTCCGCAGAGCTAGGCATCGGGCCGCAGGCGCTCTTGATGGTGTCGACGGCGATGCTGATCGTCACATCGTCGGCGCGCTTGGAGCGCTGGCGCACTGCCCACGGCTTCGGGTGGTATTCGGCGAGCGTGGCCTGGGCCAGCTCGCAGCGGCCCGTGGCGGCGCGCGCGGCGGCTTGTACCAGGCGCACCACCTCGTTGCTCGGCGCCAGGGCCACGGCCTCATCCGCGAGCGTGAGGGCCTCGTCGGGCGTGCGCGCGACCAGCTCCAATGACAAGAGCGCGGGCGGCGCGGCCAGGTGCGGTGGCAGCTTCATGGCCTGACGCAGGGCCGTCTCTCGCTGCTCCGAGCCGGGGTACGCGTTCAGGGCCAACAGGAGCAACGGGCGCGCGTCGTTGGGGTGGGCCTCGGCGAGGCGCCGGAGCACCTGCCAGCGGTCGTTGTCGGAGAGGTCCTGCAAGGGACCCTCGAGCCAGGCCGTGGGCTCGTTCTGGTCGAGGGCGAGCGCCGCTGCCGCCTCCTCCTTGGCGCGCGCGAGGTCCTGCCGGCCGCGGCCGAAGAGCCGGGCGAACAAGGCGTGCACCTCCGAGGGAGAGAGCGTCTCGGTGGTCATGCGCGTGATCCAAGGGCTGACCGGGATCGCGCCTGAGCCCACGGTGCGGCCGCCGGCGTGCGTGCGCAGGTACTCCTTCACCTCGACGCCCAAGAGGTTGGGCGGGATGGACGGGAAGGCGGCGCGGAAGGCGGCGTTGCTGTCGTCGAGGTCGCGCAGGCGGGCGAGGTAGTCGAAGAACTCGCTCGTGTGATCCTCGATGAGGTAGTGCACGCGCGCCCAGGCGTCGAAGTCCTTCTGGGTCATGAGGCCGAAGGTGAACTGGATCAGGGCCTCGCGGCGCGCGTTGAGGCCGATGTTGTTCAAGCGCGGGGCCTCGCCCAGCACGAGCCGGCCCTTCTCGGCGATGCGCGAGGAGGTGGCGTAGATGGACACGCCGTCCAGGAGCCAAGCCGGCGGCGCGCGCAGGTGCGAGAGCAGGAGATAGCGGGCCAACCCGGAGTAGAGGAGCGCGTCGCGCAGCTCGTCGTCGTCTGCATACTGGAGGAGCACGGCGTCGTTGCCGAGCGCGTCGGGGAGCGCGACGAAGGGGATGGAGTGCTGCGTGATCTCCTTGTATTCGCCGGCCGAGCGCAGGGCGATGACCTCGATCTGCGCAGGCGCCGATGGCCAGCCCGGGAAGAAGAAGTGTTCGAGGTTCTGTCGCGGCTGCTCGAGGTCGCGCGCGAGGGCCTCGAGGCGCTTGTCGGGGAGGTCGGTGACGATGATGAAGTGCTCGGTGACGGCCCGCGTCCACTGCGGCCCGCCTCGCTCGGGAGGCTTGAAGTGCGTGCAGGCTATCAAGGCGCAGGCGGCGACGGCAGCGAGCAGACGGCCAGTGTGCATCAGTTCCCCCCGGAGAACCTGCGCGATGACCATAGCGGCTGTGCGGGCCCGCACGCCACCGGCGAGGCGCGGGCGTGTGCGGCAGGCGACAGCTACAAGCCTCACGTGCCCGCGTCGGGGTCGTACTGCGGCGCAGAGAGCGCGGCGTCGATCCAGGCTTGCGCGCCCGTGGCCGGCGGGAGGAAGCGGGCGAGGTTCGCGGCCTGCTGACGGCGCGCGACCGGCTGCGAGAAGTAGACGTTCCAGGCGCCGTTGTTGGGTCGCCGCGTGAGCTGCGTGGGCGCGTTGGTCTCGTAGGTGAAGAGCGTGCTCGAGGTCGCTCGCCAGAGCAGCGAGCCGTGGAAGGCCTTGAGATAGAAGCAGTACGAGCTGGCGCCGGTGGGCTTGCGCACGATGAACTGCGTGGGGCCGTCGATGATCTTGCCGATGGTGCCCAGGCCCGCGGTCTCCAGGACGCCGGCGGGGGGCGCGGTCATCTCCGACAGGTGCACGGAGGCGAACGTCGAGCTGTTCATCAGCGTGCCGCGCGTGCCCGCGGTCTCCTGCGGATACGGGCCGGTGCCGAGGGTGATGTTGCCGCCCATCATGGTGTCGGGGCCGAGGTGCGTGCCGGGACCGGCGGCGAAGTGCGAGTCGACATCGAAGCGGAGGTTCGCGGTCCAGGGCGACCAGCACAGGAAGAAGATGAGCCAGCCGGGCGTGAGCGCGGGCGTGGTCGAGAGCGAGGCGTGGAAGAGCTGCACGTTGGCGCCGCTGCCAGAGGGATCGGGGATGGCCGGGCAGGCGTTGGCGGCGCGGAAGAAGCCACCGGGGATGACGGCGCCGCGGGCCGCCGAGGTCATCTCCACGATCTGATTGCAGACCGCGTGGCGGGGCGTGATCGTGAGGTCGCGGTTCTGGCGGATGTTCCAGTCCTCGCGGCCGCGGTCGCGGATGAGCGCGCGCTCCAGGCTCTCGGAGGCGCGCTGCGGCGTCTCCCAGTTGTCGTCGGTGACGTCGAGGCGCAAGAGGCACTGGCGCACCACCGCGGTCCAGTAGGGCACGCTCGCGGGGCGCTGCAGCAGGCGGCGGGCGTCGAGGAGGCCCAGGCAGGCGTCGTCGTCGAGGTCGTGCCCGAGGCCGGTGCGGACGAGCGCGCGCAAGACGAGGTGCAGACGTGCGCGCACGGCGTCGGGGTTGTCGGACTGCTGCTCGCTCGCGGGGCGCGTGAACTGGTTGAACACGAGCTGGCCGGCCGTGTCGCCGAGGGGGGCGTTGCCGCTGCCCGCGATCACGCCCGCGCGACGGAAGAGGGGCGCGCGCTCGGTCCACGCCGACGACGGATGGTCTGTGGGCGGATGTGGCGCGTCGTGGCTGAGCGCGTCGCGCAGCGCGTCGCCGAGCGGGCCATCGGCGAAGCGCTGCAGCTCCTGCAGGACCTCCAAGCGGCGCGCGTCGGTGAGCGCCGCGACCTCGGCCGCGATCTCCTCGTCGCGCAGGCCCTCGATGAGGTTCGTCTCGCGCGTGTACGTGTAGGCCGCGTCGTGCTGGCCGGGGTGCGTGAGGTCGGCGGAGAGGTTGTAGCGGAGGCCCGTGTAGTGCAGCAGCATGTAGCGCTGCCAGTCGGGGATGACGTTGGCGGTGTCGCCGGCGAAGAGGTTCAACAGCTCGCGGACCAGGCCGGTGTGGTCCATCGTGTCGAGGCCGGCGATGGGCGGGAGCGCGGGCGTGAAGAACTCGCGCCGCAGCCAGGAGAGCGTGGTGCGCAGGGCGCTGGTGCGGTTGGGCCGCGAGTTGACCGTGGGCAGAGGGGCCGGACGCCCGTGACCGTGGCCGTGGCCTGTCTGCGCGGGGGGCTGCGTC
>JAFEBC010000046.1 GCA_018266095.1 Deltaproteobacteria bacterium | reverse complement strand
CAGCGAGGAGGCTCGCGAACCTCGGCTACGACGCGGCAGACGCGGGCGCGCTGGCGGCGTTCCAGGCGGCGCAAGGGCTGCAAGAGACGGGCGAGTTGGATGACGTGACGGCGGCGCGCCTTGGCGCCCTGGCCGGGTACTGAGGGGAGGCTTCGATGCGCTGCGACAACTGCAAGGGTGAGGGTGGCGGCCTGGGGTGTACGACGTGCGCGTGGTCCCTCTGCCCCACTTGCTTCGGGCCCCACGGTCTGACCTGCGGCCAACAGCCCATCCGCAGCGACGACATCCGCGCCCTCGTCCTCCGCGAATCGTCGGCCGCCAAGAAGCCAGCGGCAGCGCCCCCTTTGGCCGCGCTGCCCTCGTTTGCATACGTTCCAGACACGCACGCGCAGCCCGCCCATGCGGCTGGATTCGGGCCCAGGCCCTTCGCGGCGGCAGCCGCTGCCGCTGCCGCTCCACCGATGCGACGCGCCCCCTCGCAGTCAGCCGCCGCCGCGGCCACCGCCGCTGCTCTTCCACGGATCATCTCGGTGCCGCTGTCCCAGGTGCCTGCGAGTCTCCTGCCGGTCCCGCTCGAGCGGTTCGGGAGCGCCCCTCCAGCGCCCCCGTTCGAGCTGGCGAACACCTTGGACGTGGACTCGAACTCCGGCTCGGCGGGCTCGAAGGGGGCCACGATCGCAGCCACGGCCTCCGCGGTGGTGGTCGCGCCGCAGTCGCGCACGGGCTTGCGTTGCGTGCTGTGGAACATCGCCAACCTCGGCGGGAAGTACGGCTACAAGTATCCGCGGGATCCGGAGGTGATCGCCGCGATCGCCCGGATGCTGGAGCGCTCGCGCGCCGACGTCATCGTCATCCTCGAGGTGCTGCAACGGACCAACCCCCCTCGCGAGCCGAAGGGCCTCTCGCCGCTCGGCACCGCCAGTCGTCTCTTCACCGATGATCCCAACGCCCCCAAGCGGCCGACGGGCGATCCAAAGTTGGACGGCGTGGGGTCGCGCAAGCGCAAGGCCGAAGCGACCCCGGCGGAGAGCGCCCCGCCGAGACCGAAGTTCGACAAGGCCATCGGCGCCGACATCGAGCGCGCGATCGCGACGGCGTTCCACCGCGCCTTCCAGGCCCTCGTCTGGGAGGGCCGCCCGCGCGCCGATCTGGACAAGGTGCTCGACGTCGCGGAGTTCGGCGAGGCCTTGTCGCCGGCCGCTCGGAAGGCCCTGTACGACCTCGGACCCGACATGGAGATGGCGGGACGGAACCTGCGCAAGAGGATCAACCAGCTCATCGATGAGGACTACGTCCATTGGAGCCAGCAGTATCAGGCGACGTATCCGCCGAGCGTCGCGGCGACACTGGACGAAGAGGAGCTGGCCCGGGTGAAAGTGGCCGACGCGACGAGCAAGCTCAACATCGCCGAGGTGTTCCAACGAGGCGTGAGCTTCTACGGCTTCGTCCTCGGCCGCCACTTCGGGTGTCCCATTCCCGGCTGCCGGCGCTGCACGAACAACGCCTTGTGCGAGCGGCACAAGAACGAGCTCAGGACCGCGTCGCGCCGCATCGGTGCGATCGGCAACGAATATCTGGCGCGCATCCTCGTCGCGCAGACGGCAGCCCACGCCAAGGCCGTCGCCGCCTATGAGAAGGCAGACCTCAAGAAGGATCCGGGTGTGCTGGACCTCCTGCGCATCCAGGAGGCGCTCAACGGCATCTCCAGCATCAAGTACGAGTCGTGGCACAAGAAGGACGGCAAGCATCAATACTCCCACGCCGAGACGGTCGGGCTCTTCTGGAACAAGACCCGCATCACCGAGGGCTCGATCGGCTTCGCTGCGGGCTTCGACATGCGCGCGCCGCTGTGCGCCACGCTCAAGGTGGACGGCAAGGTCGACGTCCGTCTGCTGGGCTGGCACGCGCCCTCGACTGGCGCCAAGCACGTCGGGCACCGCAACCGGGACTTCGGGCGGCTGCTCGCGCTCTGTGACGCCTACCGCGTCGAGGCCCAGCCGACGTTGACGCTGCTCCTCTCGGATTTGAACATCGACACCTTGAGCGAGGAGACCATCGGCGCGCAGCAGGTCGCTCCCATCCAGCAGTGCAACCCGGCGCGCTATGTGGGCGACTTCTTCACGCATCTGACCGGCAATCCGCAGTTCCTCGAGCAAGACCGCTTCGCGCGGCGCCCGACCACCCTGCGCGCGTCGGCCCTCGATGAAGAGCTGAGACCGACCCTCGCGCAGCTCTTCTTCAAGCACTCGATGCAGCTCGCGGGCGGCAGCAAGATGGCCATCGCACCCACGCCGAGCGACAAGGTCCCGGTCCGGGTCGATGCCCTCCGCGAGATGCTCAACCTGCTCGAACGCAACATGCGCGACACGCGCCACGACACCACGTTGAGCGCGTTCGACAAGATCTGCACGATGGTGAACGCGACGAAGACGCACCGCTTCGTGCTCGGACAACAGACCGTGGTCGATCTGGTGCGCGCGGTGGCGGGCAAGGAGCACGAGGGGCGCTTCATCCCGCGCACGGACGCGCGCAGCGACGGCGCTCTGGCGAAGGTGTTCGATCATTGCTTCCAGGAGCACGACAAGGCCGAGTTCGACGCGCTCCACGCGAAGGCGCCAGCGGCGGACACGGTGCTCGCGCGCATGGCGGTGCTGCTCGAGGCGACTCGCAAGCTGAGCGACCACACCCTGCTGGTGGCCGACTTCACCATCGAGCCGCACAAGGGGCCTTCGCAGGCGCCCTTCAAGACGTTGAGCGCCGAGGAGCTGAAGAAGGAAGAGGAGCTGCTGCGCAAGCGTCTTGATGAGCTGCACGCGGCCCGAGCAGCAAAGAAGGACACGCGCTCGCTCGTCGAAGCGCTGGAGGCCGACTGGTTCCGTGCGGGCAGCGCCCTGCTGGGCGCCGAGATGCGCGCCGAGCAAGAGTCGCCGGACAAGCCGCAGAGTGTCCGGCGCAGGCTGTTGGACGCGATCGCCAGCGAGGTGACACCGCATCTCCTGCTGCACGACAGCGCGATCGCGGATCCGCACACGGCGCAGAAGGTCGCCGAGCTGCGAGCCTGGGCGGCCGCGCAGTTCGCCCGCTTGGGCGCGCAGGCGCAGGGGAGCCGTCCCATCGATCTCATCGCTGACTTCTGGGGCTCGTACGTCGAGGGACAGGCGTTCGAAGACCTCGGCGATCTGGGCTCGAACTCCTCGCGAGACGCGCGCGTCACCGAGCTGCAGAACAACGACATCGCCGGCTTCCTCGCGAGCGCCGCCGCGCTGAGCGCGAACCCCGCCGTCGCCCTCTCGAACGCGCAGCCGGGAGGCATCGAACAGGCGACGAACTCCTGCTATCTCGCGTCGATCTGCCAGGCGCTGGGGGCCCTCGCGCCGTTCCTGCAGGCCTTGGGCGGCGCCGTGGGAGTGGCGCACCCGAGCGTCCTGCGCATCCGGCTGGCGTTGCGCATGGTGCTGCGCGCCGTCAACGCGTCCCAGGTCACTCCCCGCAACGCCGTGCGCTTCCTGCGCGCGGCCCTCGAAGAGCTCGGCCTGCCGCTCGGTCTGAGGCAGCAGGACGCGGATGAAGTGTTCACGTTCTTGGTCGAGCGCATGCTGCTGACCGGGCCTTTCAACATGTCCGTGGTCCTGACTCCGCGCGGGCTGGACCCAAGGCCAGAAGACCTCAGCAAGATCGACATGCCGCTCCCCGAGTCGGAGGCCGGGCTCCGGATGGATGGCCTCGTGGACGCGTTCTTCCATCCGGCCGACGGCGCGCAGCTCCGGTCCATCCTCGTCTCGCCGGGCGTGCTGCTGGTGGTGGCCAAGCGCTACGCGTTCAATCGCGCCGACCTGACGGTGACGAAGGTACGCACCCCGATCACTCACGCCGTCGAGTTCCGCACGAGGCGGACAGCGGACCGCGCTGAGCAGACCTACGACTTGGTGGCCGCCATCGAGCACATCGGCGCTTCACCGCGCGGAGGACATTACGTCTGCCGTACCCTCCGCGGGAATCAGTGGTACCTCGCCAACGACTCGACGGTGACCGCCATCGCTGCCGGAAACGGACAAGTGGTCGCCGGCACTTGCACCGCGTTCCAGGACTCGTACATGTTCTTCTATCGGCTGCGGCCCGCGGCGGCGCACTGAGCGCGCCACGGACTCACGCCGTGCCCGACTCGGGCAACTCCGGCTCCTTCTTCTTCCCGAACACCCACGCCCCCAGCACGCCCAGCTCGTAGCAAGCCATCATCGGCAGCGCCATCAGCGCGAGGTTGAACGGGTCCCCCGTCGGCGTCACGACCGCCGCCACGAACACGTTGAACACGATCGCGTGCCGCCGGTACTTCGACAGCCACTTCGAGTCCACGATGCCCAGCATCGCCAGGAACGTCAGCACCAGCGGCAGCTCGAAGATGAGCGCGAACGCGATGATCAGCGTCATCACGATGCCGAGCTGGTCCTCCATCATCAGCATCGGCTTCACGTCGGGCAGCGTCGATTCGAGCAGGAACTCGAACGCAGGCGGCAGGATGACGTAGTAGCAGAACAGCGCTCCGGCGATCATGAACAGCGTGCCGATGGCCGCGAACGGCAGCACGGCGCGGCGCTCCTTGCGGTACAGGCCCGGCGAGACGAAGGCCCACGCCTGGTAGAGGATGCCGGGCGAGGCGACGAGCAGGCCGGCCCACAGGCCCACCTTGAGGTACAGGAGCAGCGGGCCGGTGGCGCTCGAGTAGTAGAGCTCCTGCTTGCCCTCGGGGAGCGCCTTGAGCACGGGCTCCATGAGGAAGTGATAGATGCGCTCGGCGTAGTGGTAGCAGCCGAGGAAGCCGACGCAGACCCACACGAGCGCCCAGCGCAGGCGGTTGCGCAGCTCGATGAGGTGGTCGCGGAGCGTGAGCTGGACGTCGTCCTCGGGGGTCTCGGGCGGCTTGCCCTCGGGCGCGGGGCGCAGGAGCGCGACGGGGCTCATGACGCGATGCCCTCGGGCGGAGTGGCAGGAATGGCCTCAGGAGCGGGTGATTCAGCCACGGGCGGCGGCTGGCTCGCGCGGGCGCGCAGTTGGGCGCGGGCGGCCGCGGGCGGCTTGGGCGCGGCGGCCTTGCGCAGACGCGCGCGCTTGGACGCGGGGTCCTTCGCCTCGGGCTCGGGGCCATCGAGCGCCGGGCCCAGCTTCTTGCGATAGCTCTCGCGCGCGGACCGCTGGTCGAGCGGCACGTACTCCTCAGCGGCCGCCGACGGCTGCGGCGTCGGGCGCTCGGGGAGGTTCATCCACGGCGGCAGCTCGCCCTCGGGCGCGTTCGCGATCGACGCGTCGCCGAAGACCTGCGTGCCGTGGATGTCCGAGGTGGCGCTCCCCGCGCCAGCGCTCGCGCCGCTCGTCCCCGCGGCTCCGTTCGTGTTCGCAGCCGCGCCCACCTTGGCCAGCTCCACTGCCTTGGGCGGCGAAGGCACCGCCATGGGCGCCGCGCGCGGACGCGTCGGGTTCACGTCCACGTCGATGTGGCTGTCGAACTTCACCATCTCCGTCTCGAGCGTGCGCCGCAGGTCATCGCCCGTCTTGCGCAGCTCGCGGATCCACTTGCCCAGGCTCTTGGCCATCTGCGGCAACTGGTCCGGCCCAAGCAACAGGAGCGCCAGCACGCCGACGATGCCCACCTCGGTGAAGCTCAGCCCGAACATGACCTACAGCCCGCCCTTGGTGACCGCTTCTTGCGACGCGGTGCTGGTGGTCTGCGCGTTCGGCGTGGACTCGTCGGGCGGCTCCGAGCCCGTCAGGTACGCCTCCTTCAGCGCGTTGCGCGTCGAGGCCGTGGCCCGCTTGCCTGTCTCGGGATCGATGTCGATCCACACGATGTTGTCGTTGGGCGGCTCGAACGGCCCCTGCGGCACGCCCTTGAGCGCGCGCGACATGAAGTCCACCCAGATGGGCAGCGCCGCGTGTCCGCCCGTCTCGTACGCGTCCATCGGCACCGCGTAGTCGTCGTAGCCGATCCACGAGCCCGTCACGAGGTCCTTGGTGTAGCCGATGAACCACGCGTCGAAGAGGTCGTTCGTGGTGCCCGTCTTGCCCGCCGTCGGCTTGCCCAGCGCCAGCGCGCGCGTGCCCGTGCCGAAGCGCACCACCTCGGTCATGAGCTGCGTGATGAGGAACGCCGTCTCCGGCTTGATGACCTGCTCGTCCGGATTGAACAGCTTGGCGTAGCCCGCGGCGATGCGGTCCGAGAGCGTCGTCCACGGATCGAAGTACGAGCTGTGGTCCTCCAGCACGCGCCCGTCGCGGTCCAGCACGCGGCGCAGGAAGATGGGCCGGGGCCGCTTCCCCATCTTGTTGAAGAGCGCGTACACGTTCGTGATGTCCCAGAGGTTCACGCACGAGCTGCCCAGCGCCATCGAGAGGTCCTCGTTGATGGGCGTGGTGATGCCGAGCTTCTTGGCCCACGCCGACGCCGCCCGCACGCCCACGGCCTGCAGCGTGCGAATCGCCGGCGTGTTCATCGAGAACGTCAGCGCCTTGCGCACCGGCACCTCGCCCTCGAAGGTCTCCTCGAAGTTCTTCGGCTTCCAGCGCTTGCCCGTGCCCTCGTCGTCGGTCACGAGCGGCGCGTCGAGGAGCAGCGTGGACGCGGTGAAGTTCCGCTGCTCGATGGCCGCGCTGTAGATGATGGGCTTGAAGCTCGATCCGGGCTGCCGGCACGCCTGGAACGCGCGGTTGAACTCGGACTTGTTGAAGTCGTACCCGCCGATCATCGCCTCGACGTAGCCGCTCTGCGGGTCGAAGCTGATGAGCGCGCCCTGCAGCTTGGGCTCCTGCTCCAGTGCAAAGACGCGGTCCTTGGGCCGCGGCGTGGGCTTGCCCTCGGGCGTGAGGTAGCCCGTGACCTGCACCTCGCGCACGAGCACCACATCGCCCGGCGTCAGCACGCCCTTGAGCGTCACGATCTTCGCGTGCTCGCTCGACAGCTCGGGGTTCGGCTTGCGCGCCCAGTTCGCGAGCGGCAGCGGGATGCGCCCCTTGGCCGGACCGACCGTCACGTCGGCGTACTGGCCCTCCTTGTCGATGCCCGTGATCAGGCCCGCGACGACGTCATCATTCGCGCCGTCCTTCTTGAGGAACGCCGTCTCCTTGCTGACGAAGTCCTCCCAGTCCTTCTGCTCCAGGTGCGTGAGCGCGCCGCGGAAGCCCTGGCGCTTGTCCACGTCCAGCACGCCCTTGAGCGTCGCGGCCGTGGCGTCGATCTCGCGCTCGAGGTCGACCGTCGTGTAGACCTTGAGGCCCTCCTTGAGCAGCCGATCGTTGCCGTAGCGCGCGACGAGATCGCGGCGGATGTGCTCGCTGACATACGGCGCCGTCTCGCGCGCGAGGTCGGGGATGGCGTACGCGGTGATGGGCGCGTCCCGGGCGGCGTCGTGCTCGGCCTTGGTGATCATGCCCTCGTCGAGCATGCGGCCCAGCACGTACGCGCGGCGGTTCCGGGCCCGCTCCGGCGCGCTGAACGGCGAGAACTTGGTCGGCGCCTGCGGCAGCCCCGCGATGAGCGCCATCTCGGGCAGCGAGAGCTCCCACACGTTCTTGCGGAAGTAGTTCTCGGCCGCCGCCTGCACGCCGTACGAGTGGTGCCCGAGGTACACCTCGTTCAGGTACAGGTTGAGGATCTGCTCCTTGTTGAAGTTGGCCTCGAGGCGCCGCGTCAGCACGAACTCGCGGATCTTGCGGCGGACGCCGGCCCAGCCTTTGCGCACGCTGGCGGCCTTGAGGCCCTCCGTCGAGACGAGGATGGCCTTGGCCGTCTGCTGCGAGATGGTCGAGCCGCCGACGGTGCGATCGCGCTTGAGGTAGGTGCGGAAGAAGCCGCGCAACAAGCCCGTGTAGCTCACGCCGCCGTGATCGAAGAAGCCCGCGTCCTCGGAGGCGATGAAGGCCTGCACGAGCTTCTTGGGGATGCGGTCGTACGGCACCACCTTGCGGCGCTCGTCGAAGTACTCGCCGATGAGCTGCTCGTCGCCGGACCAGACCTCGGTGACGATGGGCGGGCGGTAGCGGCGCGCCCAGTCGATCGAGGGCAGACCCTTGGAGAGCGTGGCGATGAGGATCCAGAGCGCCACCACCGACACCAGCGCGACCGACGCGACGCCGATGGAGAGCAGCACCCACAACGGCTTCTTGCCCGGGCCGCGGTCAGCGGTCAGGCGGGCGAGGAGCTTCAGGGCGAGTGCGCGGAGGCGTTCCATGCGACCGGACAGTCTAACAGCAAGACCCGCGCCGCGCGGGTACCCAATTCGGGCCCGGTCCGTGACATCGGCTCGAGGAGGAATGTCGTAGGGATCGTGTACAGTCCGCGGTCGTGAACTTCCTCCCTGAAAACATCGAAGCCCGGGTCCGAAACGCTGTCTCCCACTACTGGGCGACCCTCAGCCGGCAATCCCGTGCCCAAGGCAAGCGCGGCAGTGCTGACACCGGCAACCGCAAGTCGATCACTGGGGGGCGCCAAATGGACGGCTTCACCCGGCTCATCCGCGAAGTCCTTGAGTTTAGTGGTGTTTCGAGCGGAAGCATCTACGACGGATCTGACCTCGCCATACCGGGCTTCTACCGACCGACCAAGGAATGGGACCTGGTTGTCGTTCACGAGGGCCGCCTGCTCGTAGCAATCGAGCTCAAGTCGCAGGCGGGGCCCTCCTTCGGGAACAACTTCAACAACAGAGCGGAAGAGGCGATTGGAACCGCCGTCGACGCCCGGGACGCACACCGCTACACAGCGTACGGAAAGGGCTCTCAGCCCTGGTTCGGCTGGCTCATGCTTCTTGAGGACACTTCGAAATCGCGTGCGGCTGTACGTTCTCCCGAGCCTCATTTTCCGGTGCGGCCCGAGTTCGCTGCGACATCGTATGCAGACCGCTATGCAATCCTCTTTCAGAAACTGCGAGCAGAGAAACGCCTCGACGGTGCCGCCTTCTTGCTTGCACCGCGGGGTACCCAAGGCCTGTACACCGAACCCGAGAGCGACCTCTCGTTGCGCCTCTTCTTGATGAGTCTTTCTGCTCATGTTCGCGTCCAACTCTCGAAGTGAACTGCCATGCGCCAACTGAGCCTCGGTATCGCTGCCCAGCACGTTCCAACAGAAGCCTATGAATTTGGCGCTCGTAGTTCGGGCGAAACACACGGTGTTGTGCTTACGAAGCCCCACGTCGTCGAGTTGATCCTGGACTTGGTCGGCTACACCTCAGGCAGGGACTTGGCGAGCATGCGTCTTTGGGAGCCATCCTGTGGAACGGGTGCGTTTCTTGGGCCGGTTGTGGTTCGGCTGCTTGAGAGCCTGCGCGGCAAGCCGAAGTCATACGACCGCCTGAAAGACTCGATTCGCGCTTGCGATATCGATCCGACCCACGTTCAACAGAGCCGAACACTCGTCGCTTCAGCGCTGATCGATGGCAAGGTCAAACAAGACCTCGCACAGCGTCTCGCAGAAACATGGATCAGCCACGGCGATTCGCTCCTCGCTGAGCACGCAGCTCCGTTCGACTTCGTGGTGGGAAACCCGCCTTACGTCAGAATTGAGCAAATTTCTCCATCGCTCCAACGGCTCTATCGAACCCGATACGAAACCATCTACGATCGGGCCGATCTCTATGTGGCGTTCATCGAACGTGGCTTGGAACTGTTGACTCCGTCCGGGCGACTGGGCTTCGTCTGCGCGGACCGGTGGACATCAAACAAGTACGGAGCCCCACTGAGGCGCTTGATCGCGGAACGCTTTCACGTCCACCACTACGTAGACCTCCATCAAGCCTCGCCCTTTGAGTCTGAGGTCATCGCCTATCCGTCGATATTCTCCATCGGTCGGAAATCGGATGGGGTAACCAATGTCGCTCGGCTGGAACGAGCCGACCCAGAAGAGTGCGCAGCGGTCGGAACCGCGCTCCTCGGGGAACAAGAGAAGCACCCATTGGTCAACCGCTACCCAACTTGGTTCCGAAGTGATGAACCTTGGGTAATCGCCACGCCCCAGCAACTCACCACCCTGCGCATGCTCGAAGCGAACTTTCCTACTCTCGAAGAATATGCCCGTGTGGGTATCGGAGTCGCGACCGGCTGCGACAGTGTCTACATCGTGCCGAACAGCGCCCCGATCGAGAAGAGCCGAAAGGTTCCCTTGGTGATGCGAAGCCACATCGAGGGAGTCAAGATTTCCGATGCGCATATGAGTGTGGTGAATACCTTCGACGAAGAAGGGAAGCCCATCCTGTTGGATGACTATCCCCTGTTGAAGGCCTGGTTCGGTACGCACAGAGACCTCGTGCGGAAGCGTCATGTCGCAGAAACGAATCCCAGAGCTTGGTTTCGCACCATTGATCGCGTCTATCCCGAGCTGGTAAGCCAGCCGAAACTATTGATTCCGGACATCGCGGGCGCCAATGAAGTTGCTTTCGATCCGGGGCGCTACCACCCCCACCACAACCTCTACTTCGTAACCTCGGACAAGTGGGACCTAGAGGTAATGGGAGGCCTGCTGAGTTCGCGGGTCGCCCTATTTTTTATTTGGGCTTATGCCGTCAAGATGAGAGGTGGCTATCTTCGCTTCCAGGCGCAATATCTGCGTCGAATTCGATTGCCTGCACCAAACACCCTTGCAAAGGATCTGGCTCGCGACTTGGCGGCAGCATTTCGAGCGCGCGATTTCCCGAGGCTCGACTCACTAGCCCTGAAGGCCTACCAATTGAAGGCGCTACCCGATTTCGCGTTCGTCGACACGCGTTCCTAGAGCGCGCCTTGCAACTAAGGCTTTCGCGGCGCCCACTCGATGCCCGCCCGCGGCAGCGCCTCCACCAGCTCCTTCGGCAGCGGCGCCTGCAACTGCAGCCGCTTGCCCGTGATCGGGTGCGGCAGGGCCAGGTACGCCGAGTGCAGGAACATCCGCTTCAGCCCGTAGCGCGCCTTCACGTGCCGGTTGAACGGGAAGTCCCCGTGCTTCCCGTCACCCGCCACCGGGTGCCCGATGGCCGCGAGGTGCCGGCGGATCTGGTGCGTGCGGCCCGTCTCGATGGTCAGCTCGAGCAGGCTCGACTCCGGCCCGCCCGCGAGGCGCACCCAGTGCGTCACCGCCTCCTGCATGTTCACGCCGCGCGTCGACTTGCTCTGCGCCGACTGCTGGTGCTCGGCGAGGCGCAGCTCGATCGTCCCGCGGTCCTTCTGGAAGCGGCCCTTGGCGAGCGCGAGGTACTTCTTCTGCGGCACGCCCTCGGTGAACTGCTCGGTGAGCTTCACCATCGCCTGGCGCGTCTTGGCCACGATGACGACGCCCGAGGTCTCGCGATCGAGGCGGTGCGCAGGGCTGGGCTTGTATTCACCGGGTTGCAGCACGAGGCCCTGGCGCTCGAGGTACGCGCGCGCCTGGTCGACGAGCGTGTCGTGCTCGATGCCGCTGCCCGGGTGCACGGCCATGCCCGCGGGCTTGTCCACGATGAGCAGGTGCTCGTCCTCGTAGATGACGTGGAAGTCCTGCTGCACGGGGCGCGCCTTGGCGTGCACGGAACCGGCCTTGAATTCGGCGCTCGGCGGCGGACCCTGGAGCTGCGCCTCGGGCCCGCGCACGGTGATGACGTCGCCCTCGTTCAAGAGCTGCGCGATGTCGCCGCGCGCGCCGTTCACGCGCACCTTCTTGGTGCGCACCATCTTGTACAGATGGCTGAGCGGAACGGTCTCCAGCCGCTTGCGCAGGAACTTGTCGAGGCGCTGTCCGGCGGCGTCGGCGGTGACCTTGAACTCGAGCATGCGCGCGTTCTACCACGTCGGGCGCAGGCGCTTCCGAGAGTCGATTCGCGCAGGCGCGCGATGATGTCGCTTGCGAAAGACTGCGCCGACCGGCCACGATGCGCGCTCGCACTCACACGAGGTCTCGATGCCGACGCAGGACGAGCTCAAGGAAGCGGTGGCGCAGGCCGCGGTGAAGAAGATCGCGCACCACTTCGGCACCGGCCGCATCCTCGGCATCGGCACGGGCTCGACGGCGGACAAGTTCATCGACGCGCTGGCGCCGTTCAAGGCCGACATCGCGGGCACGGTGGCGAGCTCGCAGCGCAGCGCCAAGCGGCTTCAGGAGCGCGGGCTGCGCGTGATCGAGCTGAATGACCTCGAAGGCACCCTGCCCGTCTACGTCGACGGCGCGGATGAGATCGACGCCTCGTTCGCCATGATCAAGGGCGGCGGCGGCGCGCTCACGCGGGAGAAGATCGTCGCGGCCGCGAGCGATCAATTCATCTGCATCGCCGACGCGAGCAAGCTCGTGCCCGTCTTGGGCAAGTTCCCGCTGCCGCTCGAGGTGGTGCCGATGGCGCGCAACCTCATCGCCCGCCAGATTCGCGCGCTGGGCGGCGATCCCAAGCTGCGCGCGGGCTTCATCACCGACAACGGCAACGAGATCCTCGACGTGCACGGCCTCTCGATCCGCGAGCCCATCGCGCTGGAGCGCGAGCTGAATCAACTCCCGGGCATGGTCACCGTCGGCCTCTTCGCGGCGCGCGGCGCGGATGTCCTGCTCATGTCCACGCCCGACGGCCTCGTCGAGAAGCAGCGTCCGTAGCAGCAGTCCCGCAGTCCCTCGCAGCCTTCATTCACGCGGAGCCGCCATGTTCGGACTGACCACGCTCGGCCTCATCCACACCGTCATCAGCCTCATCGCCATCGGCGCCGGCATCGTCGCGCTCCTGCGCGGCGGCATCTCGCCCCGCACCGGCGCAGGCCAGCTCTATCTGCTCTGCACCATCCTCACCGCCGCCACCGCGCTCGGCATCTTCCGCCACGGCGGCTTCGGGCCCCCGCACGGGCTCGCCATCCTCACGCTCGTGGTCATCGTGGCCGGCGGCGTGGCCTCGGCGAAGAAGTCGTACAAGCTGGAGGCGGTGGCCTACTCGACGACGATCCTGTTCCACCTGATCCCGGGCGTCACCGAGTCGCTCACGCGCTTGCCGCCGGGCGCGCCCATCGCGGCCTCACCGGAGGCGCCGATCTTTCACGTGCTGTACCCGATCTGCTTGCTGCTCACGATCGCGATCGTGGTGATTCAGGTGCGCCGCGCAAGAGGCTGAACAGCAACTGCTTCACAGGAAGGAAAGAAGGAAGGGGTGCGTCCTTTGCCTTCGAGCGCACTGCCGGTTCGCCTCAGCGCTTTGGCTTGGAGCGGAACTCGCACGGATTGAGCTGCCCACGCCGAGAGGACAGCGAACCAGACACCTTTCCTTCTTTCCTTCCTGTGAAGCAGTTGCAGTTGGTTGTGGTTCAGACGCCGCGGACGATCTCCACCCACTGCGCCGCGCGCTTCCACAGCGCCACCTCCGCGTCCACGCACGCCTGCGCGCGCAACGCGGCTTCTTTCAATCGCGGCGTGCCCGTCTCGTACACGCGCTGCAATTCGAGGGCGAGCGCCGTGAACGCATCCGCTGACGCCAGCGTCGCCGGGACCAGCTCCAGCGCGCGCGTCTCGCCCAGCTTCACCACCTCGCCCAGGAATTGCGACCACAGGCGCCGGAAGAATCCGCCGCCGCAGCCGCGCAGCTCGATGGCCTGACCGGCGAGGCGCACGCAGCGCTTCCAGTCCTCGCGCGACTCCCAGGAGCGGACCTCGTCGGCGAAGGTGTCCAGGCCGATGACGCCGCTCGACTCGGCGTCACCGCTCATGCGCATGGCCTGCAGCTCGATGGCGCTCACGGCCTTCTTGCGCAATTCGATCGGCGTGAACGGCTGCACGTCGCGCACGACGAGCAGGGTCACGTCGTCGCCGGACTTCACCGGCGCGTCGGTGCCCAGGGCCTGATGGAAGTCGCCGAGCGGGACCGTCTCCAGCGTGGGCCGCTCGTTGTCGCTGACCACCGCGACCTCGATGTTGCCGCCGGGGCCGACCGCGGCGTCGATGCCGATGAGGTTGACCAGGTGGCCGAACCAGTGCCCGTGCGCGCCGAGGTACGGCAGGTGGAACAGGTCGGTGTACGCGAGCACGACGTGGCCTTCGTCGATGAGGACGCGGGCGCGAGAGAGCGCGGCGTCGGCGTCCACGTGCTGCTCCAGGTCGAGCGAGAACCCGAGCGAATCGGCGAGGTCGCGCTCGAACGAGGCGCTGCGGCCGATGAGGATGCGCGCGGGCTGCGGCGGCGTGAGCTTGGTGTCGCCGTCGTGCAGCGAGAAGCCGAGGCCCGCGCCCAGGCCGAACACGAGCGCTTCGGGGAGATCGAGGCCTCGATAGCGCAAGGCCGCGGCCAGCGCGGACGAGCCGCAGTGCGTTCCCTGGCGGTGGACGAATCCTGACAGGCGCATGGGCGGCTCCCGAGGTGGTCATGCTAGCAGATTCGCCGAGGAGCGATGCCCGCCCTCCCGAGGAGAGCCGCTGTG
>JAFEBC010000469.1 GCA_018266095.1 Deltaproteobacteria bacterium | reverse complement strand
CAGCGACCTTCGGGTGACGTGTTGTGCGCGCGCTGCCCACCCCGCGAGTCAAGATCGCGTCCACTCGGCCGATGGCACCGCTGAGACATTCCGCTCAGATTGAATCCTCGCACGAGCTCGCGAATCGAAAGCTGGACGATCGGAACAACGTCCCCCATGAATGTGCAAACAGCAGACGCGAAGCAGGGAGCTTTGGTGTCGCCAGAGACCTCAGCCGCGGCTCGACCCAACCCCTGGCCGCGGCGCGCGCTCGGCTCGTTCTTTCGCACGCTGTGCGCGTTCGTCGACAAGCACCGCCTGGGCAGCGTAGTGCGCTCCAAGGTGTCGCCGGCCACCATCAAGATGATGGACAACCTGCCGTTCGCCTTCCGCTGGGTGGATTCGACGGCGATCGACGAGATCGAGGCCGTGCTCTGCGAGGTGGGCGGCCCCAGCCTGTGCCGCGACCTGGGCATGGAGCTCTCGCGCTCTCTGGGCGGCACGGTGGTGCAGCCGGTGCTGCGCGCAGCCTTCTTCCTCTTCGGCGAGACCCCCGAGTCCGTGTTCGGCAACCTCGATCGCTTCTTCTCTCCCACCGTGCAGGGCATCACCTTCGTGTGGACGCCGGCCGACGGCCGCACCGGCCTCGTGCGCGCCACCTTCGAGGGGCCGGACTGTCCGGACGGCGCCGTGCACGCGCTGCAAGGGTCCCTGCAGTGGGTGTTCGACGAGCTCCTGCGCAAGCCGGGCCGCGTGTACCAGGCCAAGCTCATCAAGCGCGACCACGCCGCGACCGTCGTCGACTACGAGGTCTCGTTCGGTCCCTGACAGTGCGCGCTGCCGCAGGTGCTCGAGGCCGTGCCTGTTTGGTACACTCGCGGTCGATCGTGAACTCCTCTCTCGACGAGCCCACGCGTGTGGCTGAGGTCCCACCACGGCAGGTGATCGGCGCCCTGTTTCGCGAGACGTGTGCCTGGCTGTCGCAGCAGGGCCTCGTCGACGTCATCCTCGCCGACGTTCCGCCCGAGACGCAGGCGCTGATCAAGCGTCCGCCGTTCGCGCTGCGTTGGGTGCCGGGCCGCGCCGTCGACGACATCTCCGAGGCCATCGCGCGGCACTCCGGACTCACCGGTTGCCGCACGATGGGCCAGGCGGTGACGCGCGAGCTGACCAAGCTGATGGTGATGCCGCTCATCCGCGCCGCGTTCCTCATGTTCGGCGAGAGCGCCGAGACGATGTTCATGAACGTCGATCGCTTCTATGCGACCGCGACGCGCGGCATCCACTTCAGCTACCTCCGCTTGAGCCCGGGCGCGGGCCGCCTGTATGCGCGCTTCGAGGGTGGCGGGCTGGGTCCCCCGTCGTTCGCGGTGATCCAGGGCACGATGCAGTGGATCTTCGATGACCTCTTGCGCACGCAGGGCACCGTGCACGAGGCCGTGGTGAACGAGCGCACCGAGCAGCAGGCGCAGGTGCACTACGACATCACCTTCGGCGCGTCGTAGGCCCGCGGGCTCAGCGTCCCGACGCGGGCTTGAACTGCCCGCTGCCGCCGTTCGACCAGACCTGGAGCCACTGCGCCGTCGAGGCCTCGTTGCGCGCGAAGGCGAGGATGAGCGACGGGTGGTGGTGGCCGTCGTCGTCGGGGCCGTCCAGGTCGACGAGCTGCATCGCGCGGATCGCGTCGTTGCCCGCGCCCACGTGCGTGAAGACCGGATCGCCGAGCGCTCCGTCGGCCCCGATCGGCCGCGCCACGGTGAAGAGCTGGTGGTCGTCCTCAGCGAGGTAGAGCAGCCAGGTGGTGCCGTCCCCGTCGAAGTCCATGAGCGCGAAGCTGCCGCCGGCCACCTGGAGCCCGTCCGGGTCCCAGCGCGGGATGCGCAGGTCGCCGAGGTCGACGGTGGTCTTGGTGTGTCCGCCGGCGAGCGTGGCCACGTTCACGTCGAAGCTCGACTGCTGGTTCAGTGCGAGCCACACCACGCGCCGGTGCGCCGGGTCGGGGAGGAACTTCCAGTACGTGCCGTCGAGATCGGCGAGCTTGCCCGCGCCGAAGTCGGGCGCGCCCATGGTGTAGGTCGCGCCCGCGCCCTCGCCCTTGGCCAGCGCGATGATGGTGTCGATGCCGTCGCTGAAGAAGAAGAGGCCGTCGGTGACGCCGTCGCCGTCGAGGTCCAGGAAGGAGATGAGCGAGAGGCCGCTCTGGCCCGAGAGGTCGAGCGCGACGTGGTCCTCCAGCGGGCCGGGCGTGGTGCTGTCGCCGCCGTCGTCCGCGGGCCGGGTGAACGCGCGGACCTGCTGCGGTGAATCGAGGCAGCCGCTCCCGCCGGCGTGGAAGGTCGCCAGCAGCTCGCCGCCCAGGTTGGCGTACGGCTGCGCGGGATCGAGCGCAGAGAGCGTGACCGGCGTGACGTTGCGCAGCGAGGTCTGGCACGCGCGATCGGCGGTGACGATGCCGAGGTCGACGGGCAGGGTGAGCTGCCCGGCGCGGCACGGCCCGGTCGGCCCCGCGCCGCTGCTGCAGAGGAAGGGCGCGAACACCAGCGACTGGCCGAGCTGCGCCAGCGAATCGGGGAAGCCGTCGCCGTTGAAGTCGCCGATGCCGAGCGGCGTGAGGCCCGGGATCGCCGCGTCCTGGAGGAACGAGAGCCCGCCCGGCCGGCCGAGCAGGAACTCGGAGTTGGAGGCAGAGTGCAGCACCAGATCCTGGTGGCCGTCGCGATCGAGATCGACGGGCACGAAGGTGATCGGCGGCGCCAGCGGGCCCGCGTAGAAGCGGTGCGACGAGGCGTCGAACACGTGCCGGTCGGTGTCGCCCGAGCCGAAGTGGAACGAGGTCGGCTCGCCGTCCACGCGCGCGGCCACGTCGTAGATCCCGTCGCCGTCGATGTCCCCTGCGCCGACGAGCTGCACCTCGTCCATGGGGCTCATGTTGCTGCCCTCCTGCCAGGTGTCGGGGCTCGAGGTGGTCGCGCCCGGTCCGTAGAAGAGGAACTCGTTCACCAGCCCGTCGCTGTACGCCACCTGCGTGCGGCCCTGGTACGGCGCGCCCAGCATGAGCTGTCCGCAGAGCACGCCCTGCGACGGGGGCACGTTCAAGAGCGGCGAGTCCGCGGCCGACGACGTCTGCCAGTTGGCGAGCACGGGCGTGTCCGAGGTCGCGGTGCCGGTGATCACGGCCGACAGCACCTCCTGCGGCGGGTCGTCCTGGTGCACGAGCCAGGCGAGGTCGGTGACGCCGTCGCCGTTCAGGTCGACCGCCATCGGCGCGTCGAGCCGCAGCGTGCAGCCGTCGCAGTCGGGGAGGTTCGGCCCCTCGTGCATCTCCTGGCAGATGAAGTCGAGCGAGCCGTCGTTCTTGCGGTCCACGCGCCAGATCCACGCGCCCGCGACGCCCACGCTGGCCACCGCGGCCTTGGGCGTGCCGTTGGCGAAGGGGTCGACGTTGTCCAGGCGCAGCACCGCGCGCGCCCCCATGTAGAGGAAGTCGTCGGTGCACGGGTCGCTGAGGTTGGGCTGGAAGCAGTCGTCCTGGGTGGGCAGCGCGCCCCCCGCGAGCCGCGAGAGCGGCATGACCGCGAAGGTGCACGAGTCGCCGTCCTGCAGCGTGGGGTTGAGCAGCACCACCTCGGGCCCGCGTCCCTGCTGCGGGATGACCGCGGCGCCCTCGGCCACCGCGCCGCCGCCGTAGTAGGCCACGTCGCCGTTGATGGTGCCGGTGTAGACCACCACCTGGCCCTCGGTGCGCTCGTCGCAGAGAGGCGGCGTGGGTGTGAGGAGCACCAGCGCGTCGGGCAGCCCGTCGCCGTTGAAGTCGCCGAAGTCGAGGATGCGCTGCAGCGGGAACGGGTAAGCGCTCACGAGCCCGGTGTCGCCGTACGCGAGGTGCAGGCCCGGGAGGTAGAGCTGGCCATTCAAGAAGGGAAAGTTCTGGAAGACGAGGTTGGCGACGAGCGGCTCGCGGCGCTGCGGGATGATGTTGTCGCCCACGTCGATGGAGAGCGTCTGGCTCGCGCCCAGGGCGTCGGTCACGCGGATGACGTCGGTGGTGCGTGGGTTGGGCCCGGCGATGTAGTGGCCCGAGATGGAGAGCGAGCCGCGCGAGCCGTTGCCGGAGGGGATGACGAAGTCGTCGGGCGTGACGCTCGCGGGCACGGCGTAGGAGAAGGTGTACGGCGACACGCCGCCGCTCACGGGGAGATCGATCTCGAACCCGGGCGGAGGCGACGGCACCGACTGCGGGAGCTGCGGGCCGGCCAGCGCCGCGATGGTCAGGGTGGCGGGCTGCGAGTTCTGCAGCGCGTCGTGCAGCTCCACCGTGAACGACTCGCCGAGCTGCGCCTTGGTCGACACCGTGAGCGCGCCCGTGTCCACGTTGATGCAGCCGAGCGCGTCGCAGGACTGACCGGCCGTGCCGGCGTCGGCGCTGGCGTCGGAGAGATCCCAGCCGTACGGAGGCTGGCCGCCGCGGCCCGTGAGCGTCACCGACTCGCCCGGGTGCGCGAAGAGGATACCGCCGCTGATGGCGCCGGTGGCGATGACCTCGAGCGCGCCGCCGATGGTCACCGTGGCCTGCGCGCACTGGCCGTTCTCGTCGATGGCGCGCACCTGCTCGGTCTTGGGCGTGCCGCCGTTCTCGGTCTGCTCCGCCTGCGTGTAGCCGACGGGCGCGACGTACGCGTACGAGGTGCCGCCATCGGCCTGCGATGGCCCCGCATCGGCTTCACACGGCGCGGTGGCGAAGGTGTACGGGCCCTGGCCGTTCTGCGCGTGGAAGGTGAACGAACCGTACGACGGCACCGTGGTCTCCGCGGGCACGAGCTGCACCGCCGGACCGACCGAGATCGTCGCCGTCGCCGTGCGGCCCGCGCCGTCCTTCACCGTGAGCGTCTCGTCCAGATCGCCCGCCGTGCCTGCGGTGAAATGAATCGTCGGCGGCGTGGTGCCTGTGTCCACCGTGACCTGCGCGCCCAGCGCCTGCGCGCGCGAATCGGCCTGCACGTCGAGCGGCAGGATGGCCCCCGTCGCCGAGAAGTCCACCTTGCCCGCGGGCGCCACGCGCGCGAACGCTGGCGTCACCGAGAGCGCCGTCCGCGCCGTCGGAACCGAGAAGTCGCGCGTGCAGCCCATCGCGCCCGACAACACCAGGAGACCCGCTGCAAGACCCCGCCCGCTCAGGAAGTTCGGCACGGCGCGCAGGATACGACAACCGCGCTCTTTGGCGCACCGACGATCGGCTCGCCTCCCCTGGCGCGGCGCCCTCGTGTTGCCGGTTTCTTGCGCCGCTCGCAGGCGCGGCCCTATTCTGACACTTGAGGAGACGCGCGCCCTTCGTGCGTCCCCGAGCGGACCGATGCCCCCGGACAAGAACGACAAGCCCATCCTCGGCATCGACCTCGGAACCACGAACACGTGCGTCGCGTACGTGCGCAACAAGATCGCGAAGGTCGTCCCCAGCGACAAGGGCTCGCTCATCCTGCCCAGCGTGGTGGCCGTGAGCGAGAAGGGCGACCTGCTCGTCGGGAACGTCGCCAAAGATCAGATGGTGGTCAACCCGCGCAACACCATCTACGGCGCCAAGCGGCTCATCGGCCGCATGTACAACTCGAAGGTCGTGCAGGACATCAAGCACTACTTCTCGTACGAGATCGTGGAGGGCCCGAAGGGCGAGGCCGCCGTGCTGCT
>JAFEBC010000468.1 GCA_018266095.1 Deltaproteobacteria bacterium | reverse complement strand
GCTGGAGGCCCTGGCCATCTCCCGCGCGCAGCTCGAGGACCGCCTGCTCTCGCGCGTCGCGCTGGGTTCGAAGGTCATCGACTACTACGGCCTCGTCGAGCAGGTCGGCGTCATCTACCCGCTCTGCGAGCACGGCTTCCGCCACGTCCCCGTGTGGGCCGACGTGCTGGTCCGCGACGCGCACACGCTGGCGCCCGTGACCGACGCGGGTGGCCTCTTGCAGCTCATGAACCCGCTGGCCCGCGGCGCGCCGTACCACTCGGTGCTGACGGAGGATCTCGGGCGCATCGTCAGCGGCCCCTGCGCCTGCGGCCGCTCGGGCAAGCGCTTCGAGCTGCTCGGCCGCATCCCCAAGGCGGAAGTGCGCGGGTGCGCCAGTGTCTAGCGGCTCCGGCGTGAGCGCATCGGCGGTCCAGCGGTCCAGTGGCTCAATGGTCCACTGGTTCAATGGTTCAACCAGTTCGCACGGCGTCCTCCTCCCGTTCGACCTCGAGGCCGTCCTGCGCGACTGGGGCGCCTTGCGCATGGCGATGACCAAGGAGGTCCCGCCCGAGTTCACGCGCGACGAGTGGGCGTACCTCATCGGCTTCCTCGACCCGCACGCGCTGCGGGGGACGTTCGAGCAGACCTTCGGCGCCGCGGCGCAGGGCTCGGATCGCGGGCCCACCTCGGGGACGCGCTTCCTGGTGCGGCCGCGCGGGATGGTCGCGGTGTGGCTGCCGAACAACGTGAGCCTGCTCGGGCCGCTGACGCTGGTGCTCTTGTCGCTCACGGGGAATCGGGTCGAGCTCAAGGCGGGCACGGCCTCCGAGAACCTGGTCGCGCCCTTCCTGCGCTTCGCGCTCGCCAAGCTTGGAAACGGAGCGCTGCGGGCGCACCTCGAGGAGCGCGTGCGGCTGCATGCGTTGGAGCGCACCGACGAGCGCGTGAAGGCGCTGGCGGCTGAGGCGCAGGTGCGGATCGTCTTCGGCTCGAACGCGGCGGCCGAGGCCATCCACTCCTGGCCGCATCCGCTGGAGAGCGTCGGGTTCTCGTTCGTCGACCGGCGCAGCGAGGCGTGGATCGACCGCGCGTCCCTCAACGACGCGCTGCTCACCGCGCTGGTCAAGGTGTTCGCCATCTACGGCCAGGCTGGGTGCACCTCGCCGCGCAAGCTGGTGCTGATCGGCGGCACGCACGCGCAGGCCGTGGAGCTGCGCGACCGGCTCGTCGAGCTCTGGCCCCAGACGGTGCGCGAGGTGCCGATGCACCTGGCGAGCGCGAACGTGATGGCGCGCCAGTGGGCCGCGGCGCTGGGCTGGGACACGAGGCTCGCGGGCGGGCACGGGGCGGCGCTGGGCGTGCCGGCGAGCCCTCCGCCTCCCTCCTCTGGTGCAACTGAGGCGACCGTGGCGCTGCCCGAGATCCCCGAGGCGCCGCTCTTCCTGCCCGTCGTGGCCTTGCACGAGGCCGATGCGCTGCGCACGCTGCCCGCAAACCTCCAGACCCTCGGCGTCGCGCTCACGGGAGGCAACGACCGCCTGCTGCAGCTCGCGTCCAAGTCGCGTGCGCGCCGCATCGTGCCCCTCGCGCGCATGCACCACTTCGGTCCGGTGTGGGACGGCGAGGCGTTCTGGCGCCAGACCTTCGACGTGGTCGAGCTGCAAGGAGGCGCGCGATGAGCGGCACGGGTGCGCAGCGCGAGCTGATCCGCGAGCACGCGTTCAACTCCGCCTGGCTCGGCCGGCGCACGGGGCTCATCGAGGACGTGGCGTTCTTCGCGTCGCCGCTCGAGGATCGGCTTCGCGCGCTCGACGGGTTCGCGCTGGTGGAGCTGCGGGCGCCCCTGTCGAATCAATTGCCTCACGCCGAGATCGCGCGCACCGGCTTCTTCCTCGCCGACACGCAGCTCCACTTCCGCATCGGGCTCGCCGCCGTGGCCGCGCTGCCGCAGGGTCCCAGCCTGGCCGCTCTCGAGGTGGTGCCCGCATTGGCTGAGCCGTTCACGGTGCGCGCGGACGAGATGGCGCCGTTCCAGCACGAGCGCTTCCTGCTCGTGCCGGGCGTGTCGCAGGAGAAGCTCGCCGAGCGCTACGCGAGGTGGTCGAACGAGCTCATCGAGAAGGCGCCGCGGACGTGCGTGCGCCTCGTGTCGCAGGGCAAGACGCAAGGGTGGTTCCTGTCGGAGCCCGACGGCGGCCTCTTGCGGCTCGCGCTGGCGATGGCGCACCGCGGGGCGGCGATGTCGGGGATGCTGTTGTACCAGCGGGCGCTCGCGCACTATGGGGCGACGGGGCACCGGGTGGGGCACGCGGGGTTCTCGGTGAGCAACACGAGCGTGCACAATGTGTATGCGCGGTTGGGAGCGCAGTTCACCGCGCCGGAGGGGCGGTGGCTGTGGGTGACGGGGGCACGTCCGTGAGCGGGGTTCACCTCGAACGCCGCTGTGACGTGATCATCCCCGTCAAGGACGCGGTCGACTGGGTCGAGCGCAGCGTGGTCGAGCTGCTGCGCTCCACGCCACGCGAGGAGCTGGGCGAGGTGGTGGTGGTCGACGACCGCTCGTCCCCAGCGTCCAAGAAGGCGCTGGAGGAGATCTGCCGGGCTGCGCAAGTCTCGCTGGTCGACAACACCGGCTCCAAGGGCTTCGGCGCGTCGTGCAACCTCGGCGCCTCGAGAGGGACCGCGCCGTACCTGCTCTTGCTCAACTCGGATTGCCTGGTGACGCCAGGTGCGGTGCGCAAGCTCGTCAGCGCGCTGGAGCGGGATCCCTCCGTGGCGGTGGCGTGCCCCCTCTCCAACAACTCGCCGCTGCTGACGCTCCCGCTCTCGCCCGGGCGCTCCTACATCGAGATGAACGCCCTGCTCGAAGAGGCGGCGCGAGCGGCGCTCCCCGAGGACAGCGCGCTGGAGGCCTGCACCATCGTGGGCAATTGCCTCCTGGTCCGGAGGACTGCGTGGGAGGCCCTGGGCGGCTTTGATCCCGTGTGGGGCCGCGGCTATGGAGAAGAGACGGACCTGCAGATGCGCGCCCTGCGGCGGGGCTGGCGCGGCGTCTGCTGCATCGACACCTACGTCTATCACCAGGGCAGCGCGTCGTTCCGCAACGAGGCCGACCTGGAGCTGCTCCAGCAGCGGAACCACCGCCTGTTCCTGGAGCGCTGGGGCGAGGACTATGCCCGGCTCGAAGCGCGGTGCGCGAGCCGCAATCCAACGGAGGTGGCGGCGAAGCGCCTCGCGGGGCTGCCGGGCGCGCGCGATCTGCGGCCGGACCTCCTCTTCGTGCTGCCCGCGCTCGAGCAGGGCATCGGGGGCGCGCAGGCGGTGGTGGACCTGTGCAACGAGCTCCTGCGCCAGGGGCTCGAGGCCCGGTGTGTCGTGCTCGGGAGCCCTCCGGCCGCGCGGGCCTACGGCGAGATGATGCTGAGCGGCCCGCTGTACGTCTCGGGTGAGCCCGCGCTCCTCGCCATGGAGGACCTGCGCCCGCGCTGCTGCGTCGCCACCCACTTCAGCACGGCGCTACCCGTGCACGCCTGTGCGCGGGCCCGTGGTGCGCGGACGATCGGCTTCGTCCAAGGGCTGGAGACGTACTTCATCGATGGCCTCGCGAGGCAAGACACCATCGACGGCTATGCCGCCATGGACCGCCTCGTGGTGACGTCGCGTTGGCTCCGAGAGGGTGTTCAACG
>JAFEBC010000467.1 GCA_018266095.1 Deltaproteobacteria bacterium | reverse complement strand
CGAGAGATAGACGGAGACGTTCTCGACCGCGACGCCGACGATGGTGATGCCCTCGTACTGCGCCTTGGTGACGGTGACATCGCAGGGGAGGACGAGGCGCGGGTCGTCGAAGGTGATCTGGCCGCGGAAGTCGGTGAGGCCGGTGAGCACGCTGCCGTCGTGGAGGTGCACGGTGACCGTGGCCTGCGCGACGCCGCCGTCCTTGTAGAGCGAGTTCTCGAGCACGGACACGTTCAGGTCGCCGAGGAGCGGGCCGCCGCCGGTGCCGCCGGCGTTGGCCGACGGGTCGAAGTAGTTGAACGCGGCTGGGAGCGTCGCGGCCTGCGTCGCGAGCTGGACTGCGGCGGCGACCTCGCCTGGATTGCCGGGCGGCGTGTGCGCGGTGGCGCGGGTGGCGGAGACGACGGTGAGGTCGCTCATGATCGTGCCCGCGAGCGTCGCGGTCATGCCGGGCTCGAAGCCGTCGCCGAGCAGGTCGACGCCCGTGCCGCCCGCCTGCGAGCCGCGCGAGGGGTTGAGCTGGAGGAGCTTGAGCGGCGCGGTGAAGCGCAGGGCGTCCGCGAGCGTGGCCGTGCGTACGTAGCCGTCCGTGTCGGTGGCGATGACGGTGATGGCGGCGAGGCCGGAGGCGCCGTGGGGCGCGTTGCCGATGAGCGAGCTGCCGCTCGGCGCGATGGTGACGTTGGTGAGCGGGAGCGCGCCCACGAGGACCTGCAGCGGCGCGCCGGCGCTGTCGGCAAAGCCCGCGCCCTCGATGGAGAGCTGCGTCGCCGGGGCGCCGTTCGCGGGCGCGCGGTCGGGCGAGACGCGCGTGACCGAGAGGAGCGGGAGGTAGCGGAAGGCGCCCGGATCGGAGGCGGCGAGCTGCGCGCTCTCGCTGCGGCTGGCCGAAGAGACCTCGATGGCGACGGGGCCCGCGCTGGCGGCGGCGGGGAGATCGAGGTCGAGCGTACGATCGTCCACGAGGTGCAGCGACGCGGCAGGGACCGCGTTGCCCGCGATGGTGACCACGAGATCGTCCACCGAGAAGCCCGCGCCGAGGAGCCGCACGCAGGCGGTGGGGCACGTTCCGCCAGCCACGGGGCCTGTGCGTGGGGCGATCTGGGCCAGGGCGAGCGGGCGCGGCGTGCCGGTCGAATCATCGACGTACACGAGGGCGCGCGGGAGCGTGGCGAGCTGCGGCTCGAGCGCGCCGGGGTCGATCACGGTGAGCGTGGCGGCGCCCTCTGCGTGCGCGGGCGCGGTGAAGCCGAGCGTCTCTTCGTCGATCCAGCGCGTGTCGATCGACACACCCTCGATGCTGAGCGCGGCCTGCGCGGTGAAGCCCGTGCCGTGCGCAGTGAGCGCGCCGCCGCCGGCGATGGGGACCACGGACGGCGTCACCGAGGTCAGGGTCAGCGCGTCCGCGTAGACGAAGGCCGAGTGTCCCAGCGCGTTGCCGTCCTTGGTGATGGCGAGCAGATCGGCCGCGCCCGCGACGCCCGGAGGCGTCTTGCCGGTGGCGGTGGTGCCGTCGACGACCACGAGGTCCACGAGCGGCGCGCCGTCGAGGGTGAGCGACAGCGTGCTGTCGAAGCCCAGGCCCTTCACGGTGACGGCGGTGCCGCCCTGCACGGGGCCGCGCGCGGGCGTGATCGAGTCGATCTCCACGTGCGCGAGGTAGCGGAAGCAGCCGGTGCAGGTGCCGGTGCCGTTGGGGTTGGTCACGGTGACATCGGCCGCGCCCGCGACGCCGGGGGGCGTGGTGAGGCTGATGCGGTTGTCGTCGATGACGTCGACGTCCTTGGCGAGCACGCCGCCGATGCGCAGCTCGGTGACCTTGGAGACCGCGCCGCCGCCGCGCGAGGCGATGCCCTCGACGAAGCCAGCGCCCGAGAGGAGCGACTGCGTGCCGCCCGCGATGGGGCCCTGCGCGGGGTAGAGCGCGGTGATCTTCACCTCGACGCCGCCGTCCGAGGTGCCGCCATCGCTCGTGCCGCCGTCGACGCTGCCGCCGTCCGTGAGGCCGCCGTCGTGGGCGCCCGCGTCGGTGTCGTTCGAGCCCGCGTCGGCGGTGACGTCGGTGCTGCCGTGGCAGGCGGTGAGGACGCACGCGGTGAGCGCGAGGCCGACGACCCAGGGGCCCGCGAAGGGCCGTGCAGCGAGGCGGCGGCTCATGGCAGCGCCCCCAGCCAGCGCAAGGTCAGGTCGTAACGGTTGCTCGTGACCTTCGACGCGCCCACGACGCGCAGGAAGAACTCGCCGCCCAGCGAGGAGGCCGCCTCGACGTGCAGCGCCGCGGCTCCCGAAGCGTCGCGCGCGAGCAGCGTGGTCGTGTTCGAATCGTAGAGCTCGAGCACGATGGGCCCGCCCTGGGTGGGATCGAGCGCGGCATCGAACGAGACGCCGCCCGGGGTCCGCGCCACAAACCAGGTCTCCTCGCCGGGGCAGACCGCGTAGTCGAGGTGGCGGCCGTCGCCGAGCGCCAAGGCGAGGTTCGGCTGCGGGTGCACGTCGGGCGGCGAGTGCTGGCAGGCGGTGCCCGCGCGGACATCGATGCGCAGGGCATAGAGCGCGGACGCGTCGTGCGTGGCGGCGACGAGGACGTACTTGCCGGTGGTGCCCGCGGTGGCGAGCAAGGCCGTGGGCGCCTCGGCGAGGAGCGCGCCGAGCGGCGTGTAGAGCTGCAGGTCGAAGGAGCCCAGCGGATCCGTGTCGGACACCACCTGCACGCGGTCGCCGCTGTTCAGGTTGAGCGCGTAGTAGTCGCTGCCGCCGTCGCAGAGCGTGAGCGCGGTGTACGTGCCGGGCGCGAGCAGGGCCGCGGTGTCGGCCGACTGGTTCGGCGTGAAGCGGTCGGGCAGGCAGGCGCCGGTGACGCAGGTGCCGGTGGTGGTGCTGCAGCGCTCATCGGTGG
>JAFEBC010000466.1 GCA_018266095.1 Deltaproteobacteria bacterium | reverse complement strand
TTCCTCTCCAGAATTTGCTACGCTCGCGGGATGATCCTCCGCACGCCCGCGTTGCTCCTCGCCCTGCTCCTCCCGCTCGCCGCCCGCGCCGACAAGAAGCCCTCGTTCACCGAGGTGGACCCGCGCGATTCGAGCCCGCAGTTCCGGGCCTACGTGCAGAAGGGCCTCGACAAGCTCACGGCGCTCGGCACGCCCATCGGCAAGGCCACGCGCAAGTTCATCGAGGCCGGGCACGAGAAGCTGGACCTGCTCAACGACCTCACCCGCAAGGACTACCTGCGCGTGCGCAAGGAGCTCCTCTCCACCGGGCCGGACCTCGACGTGAACGCGTTCGCCACGCTGCACGATCAGAAGAGCCACGCCGCGCGCGCGCTCAAGAAGGCGCTCGACGGCTACCAGTGGGACGACCGCATCTACATCTCCGAGGGCATGGCCCCCGAGCTCCTCGCCGAGACGCTGGTCCACGAGACGAACCACGTCCTGAACCACTCGGAGGAGCACTACCGCACCGCGAAGGACATCCTGCGCGAGGAGTACCGGGCCTTCTACACGGAGCGGATGCTGCGCGGCGAGAAGATGACGGCCGTGAAGTGCAAGAACCTCAAGGAGAGCGTCATCCGCGACTACGCGCTCAAGAAGGTCACGGCCGCGGACGTGCCCGATGTGCCGCCGGGGAAGCTGATCCCCTAAGAGCAACTGCAACTGCGTCACAAAGAGGAAGGGAGGAAGGGGTCACCCCTCTTCCTCTAGAGCGCTTCGCGCCCTGCGCTGGTTGTTGGGGGTAACGCATGGCGAGCGAGGTGATCCTGGTGCCGGGCGCGTCGTGGTCCTACTGCCAGGACCATGAGCTGAAACCCCTTCCTCCCTTCCTCCTTGTGAAGCATTTGTTTCTTCTCTAGCCCTTGCGCGGGAACTTCCTCGCCAGCACCGCATCGAGCGACAGCGGCCCGGCCCCGCGCACGATGAGCCAGATGAACAAGAGGATGTAGGTCACCTCCGCCAGGCCGAAGAACGAGTTCCAGCCCTCGATGTCCGCGCGCTTGGCCGTCAGCGTGGCCACCACCATCGTCACCGAGAGCGGAATGGCCGCGAGCCGCGTGAACAGGCCGGCCACCAGCAGGGCGCCGCAGCCGAACTCGGTCGCCGCGGCCATGATCGCGTTCAGGTGCGGCATGGGGATGCCGAGCGAGGTGAAGAACTCGGTCACGCCGTCCAGGTTGTTGAGCTTGCCCCAGCCGGTCTTGATGAAGAGCACGCCCAGGGCCACCCGGGTGAGCGTCGGCGCGATGAACTCGAGCTTGGCGACCACGTCGAGGAAGAGCGAGCGGAGCTTCTCGACGGCGGGGGGCAAGGCGGGCGACGACGAATTCATGGCGATCTCCTGGACCGATTTGCAGAGTGGAACGTCAGTGCTGCGATGAACGTTCTGTCGCTGCTCCGTGCAAGACGTTACAGGGGTTTGGGACGGAGGTGTCCGACACTGGCGACTGCCCCCCTACCCCACCACACAAACCCGTGTTCTGATTCTGTGTTCTCCCTCGTTGTCGTGGTACCTTCCGCGCGCCTTTTGGCACCTCTATGACCCGCACCGTCCGCATCGCCATCGCCGCAGCCGCCGCCCTCGCCCTCCTCGCGGTCGCGTACTTCGCCACCAGCGCGATCGCGAGCGGACGCGCGGCCGATCAGCGCGTCCTGCAGCAGCAGTTGGGAGAGCAGGCCGCGGCGAAGGCCAAGGACGCGCTGCAGGCCCGCTTGAGCGTCCTGCAGGCGCGCACCGAGACGGCCGCGCAGCTCCCCGCGCTGGTGGCGCAGATCGGGCGCGTGGACTGGAACACGCTCAAGGACGGCTTCCTGAGCGAGCCCTGGTGGGCCAGCGTGCGCGCCGAGGCCAGCATCTACGGCATCGCCATGGAGGGCCCCACGCTCGACTTCGTGGTCGGCCTCTCGGGCGGCCTGTCCTCGGGCGACCTCGTGCTCAAGGCGCGCCAGGATCGCAAGGCGTCGGCGCTGCGCCTCTCGCAGGGCCAGCCCTTCCTCATGGCCACCTCGGTCATCGACAAGCCGGGCCTCAGCGTGCCGCCGGTCCTGCTCCTCGCGCGGCCGTTCGACGACGCGCTCTTCTCGGAGCTGGGCCAGCGCATCGAGGGCGCCGCCATCCTCTCGGACGGCAAGACCAAGCTGGCGAGCCTGGGCACGCCCACGCTGCTCAAGAAGCTCGACGGCCTCGTGGGCGCCGAAGGGGACGAGAAGAAGCGCCCGCCCATCGCGCAGGCCACGCTGGTGTCGCAGGGCCTGTGGCTGTGGACGTATCCGCCGCCGCCGCCCGCGACCGATGGCGGGCTGGGCCTGACCATCGCCATCTGGGTCGTGGCGGCCGTGCTGGCCGTGCTGGCGATCGTGTTCGGCGTGCGCGGGCCCGCCGAGCCGCAGACGACGTACGTGGTGCACACCACGCTGCCGCCCGGTGAGCTGCCGGAGGAGGGCGCGATGGGCGTGGAGGTGCGCGCGCAGACCATCCCGGGCCAGGCGCCGCCGAGGCGCACGTCGATGCCGCCGCAGCGCGCGCCGGGCTCGACCAGCGCGGGCAAGAGCAATCCCAACCGCACCAACGTGAGCAACCCGGGCGGCCGTCCCGGCGTGTCCAATCCGGGCAAGCGGCCGGGCGTGTCCAATCCGGGCGCCGCGCGCGTGCAGCAGCCCGATCCGAACGAGGTCACCGGCGAAGACCCGACCATGCTGCCGACCACGGGCGAGGCCGATCCGGTCAACCCGAACCAGTTCGGCCGCTACCTCTTGCTCGACGTGCTCGGCGAGGGCGGCATGGCCGAGGTCTTCACCGCCGTGGCGCACGGCGTGGAGGGCTTCAAGCGCACCTTCGTGGTCAAGCGCCTGCGCCGCGAGATGGTCGGCCGCAAGGACGTGGAGACCATGTTCATCGACGAGGCGCGGCCCGCGTCGGCGTTCGTGCACTCGAACATCATCCCCGTCTTCGACTTCGGCAAGATCGGCGAAGAGTACTTCATGGCCACCGAGTACATCCTCGGCCGCGACTTCGGCCGCGTGGCCCGCCGCGCGCTGGAGGTGGACGGCAAGGGCCTCAAGCCCGAGTACGTGGTCTTCATCGTGCGCGAGACGCTGCGCGCCTTGGAGTACGCGCACCAGAAGACCGACGACGACGGCAAGCCGATGGGCATCGTCCACCGCGACATCTCGCCCAACAACGTGCTCGTGTCCGTGCGCGGCGAGGTGAAGCTGTTCGACTTCGGCATCGCCAAGGCCGAGGGCCGGCTCACCGAGACGCAGGCGGGCACGGTCAAGGGCAACTACAAGTTCATGTCCTCGGAGCAGGCGTACGGCTCGCCCGTCGACCAGCGCTCGGACCTCGCGTCCCTGGGCCTGACCATGTACTACGCGCTCGCGGGCGACGCGCTCTACGACGGCGACTCCGCGTACGGCCTCATCCTCAAGGCCGCCAAGGGGCCGGAGGCGGCCGAGATCGAGCGCATCAAGAAGGTCGCGCCGGGCAAGCTCGCCGACATCCTGCTCAAGTCCATCATCGCCGACCGCGACCAGCGCTACGCCAACGCCTCCGAGTTCCTCGCGGCGCTCTCGGCGGTGCCCGCGGCGGACGGCGCGGCGATGGCCAAGGAGATGAACCGGCTCTTCGGCGAGGAGCTGCGCGGCGAGCTGAACAAGCTGCAGGCGCAGACCAAGTCGAGCGGGACCACGGGCGAAGGCAAGCGCGCCCCAGCGGCAGAAGGGATGACCTCGAGAGCACCTCTCCCCGCGCTCGCGCTCCGCGCGGCGGGGCGCGGCTCCCCGGTTGTCCCGCTCGAGGGACGCCTG
>JAFEBC010000465.1 GCA_018266095.1 Deltaproteobacteria bacterium | reverse complement strand
GATCGATGGCGAGCGCCTTCTTGTAGTTGGCGATCGAGTCCTCGAAGCGGCCCATCTTCATCAAGAGCTCGGCGTACGAGTCGTACGGGTTCGGGTCCGAAGGCACGAGCTCGGTGTACTTCTTGAACGTGGCCTCGGCCTCCGGGTAGCGGCCCTGGAAGCGGTACGCGTAGCCGAGCTGGTTGTACGGGAGCGAGAACCCCGGGTTCACCTCGGTGGCGCGCTTCAAGTACGTGATCGTGTTCGCCCAGTCCTGCTGGCCGAAGTAGAAGTTGCCCAGGTTCGCGAGCGCGCGATCGTCCTGCGGATACAGCTCGGTGATCTTCGTCATCGCCGCGACCTGCTTGTCCGGCTCGCTGGTGGCGCCGGCCTGCGCGGCCTCGATGGCGAGCCGCTCGCCGTCGGAGACCTTGTCCTTGAGCGCGACGGCCTTGGCCAGGTCGGCGAAGAACTCCTTGGTCGAGCCCGAGGTGTTGGCGGCGAAGAGGTACGCGAGGGCGAAGCCCGGGTCGGCGGCGATGGCCTCCTCGAACTTCTTGTGCGCGTCGGTGCCGCGGAGGGCCTCGGTGAGCGCGCGGCCCTCGAGGAAGAGCGCGCGCGCCCTCTCGGAGGCGGCGGTGATGGGGACCTTGCCGTCGGGCGAGGCGGCGAGCGCGGGGAGCGTGCAGAGGACGGCGAGCAGCAAGGACTGCGGGCGAAGCTTTCCCATGAGTGTCTCCGGTGCATCAGGCGTGATGGTTGCGGCACGTGGAACCACACGGGAGACCGCGAGCTGCAGACGTGCGAGAGCTGTCGATTTCCGAGGTCGACAACGCGCAGCGACGCTCCGCGGCCGGATGCGGCGCGTGCGCAGGCGGCCGGGCAAGGGACGGGGATGTCGAAGGGTCAGACGAAGCCGCGCCTGCCGTATTTCCGGCAGGGGCGTGGACAACGTGCGGACGGATGTGGACGAGCTAGACGTTGAACATGAAGTGCATCACGTCGCCGTCCTGCACCACGTACTCCTTGCCCTCGACGCGCAGCGCGCCCTTCTGCTTGGCGGCCACCTCGCCGCCGAGGTCCAGGAGCACGTTCCACTGGATGGTCTCGGCCTTGATGAACCCGCGCTCGAAGTCGGTGTGGATGACGCCCGCGGCCTGCGGCGCCTTGAAGCCGCGCTTGATGACCCACGCGCGCGTCTCCTCGGGCCCGGTGGTGAAGTACGCCTGCAGCCCGAGGAGGTCGAAGCCCTTGCGCACGAGCTTGTGCAGGCCCGGCTCCGAGAGGCCGAGCGAGCCCAGGTAGTCCGCGCGCTCGCCCTCGGGGAGCTGCTGGATCTCCGCCTCGACCTTGCTGCAGATGGCGACGAACTTCGCGCCCTCGCGCTCGGCGATCGCGGCCACCTTGGCGACCATTGGATCGGCCTTCGCGTTCTCGCCGTTCTCGCCGATCTTGCCGAGCTGCTCTTCGTCGACATTCGCCACGTAGAGCACGGGCTTGGCCGTCAGGAGAAAGAGCTCACGCGCGCGCGGCAGCTCCTCGTCGGTGAGCTTGACCGAGCGGGCCGGCTTGCCCGCGTCGAGCGCCACTTTGAGCTTGTCGTACACGAGCACGTCGGCCTTGGCCTCCTCGCCCGCCTTGCCCGCGGCCTTCGACTCCTTGACGCGGCGGTCGCGCTTCTTCTCCAGCGTCTCGAGATCCTTCAGCGCCAGCTCAGTGTCGACCACGTCCTTGTCGCGCTCGGGATCGACGCCGCCGGCCTCGACGTGCACCACGTCGCCGTCCTTGAAGCAGCGCAGCACGTGCGCGATCGCGTCCACCTCGCGGATGTTGGCGAGGAACTGGTTGCCGAGGCCCTCGCCCTTGCTGGCGCCGCGCACGAGGCCGGCGATGTCCACGAACTCCAGCGCCGCCGGGATGATCTTCTTGCTCGCCGACAGCTTGGCGAGCTTGGCGAGGCGCGCGTCCGGCACCGGCACGATGCCCACGTTCGGGTCCTTGGTGGCGAACGGATAGTTGGCCGCGAGCACCTGCGCGCCCGAGAGCGCGTTGAAGAGCGTGCTCTTGCCGACGTTGGGGAGACCGACGATGCCGATGGACAGACCCATGTGCGCCTCGCTGCAGTGGACCGATGAGGGCGCGCTGTCTAGCACAAGCGGGCGCGGGATCAATGCGGCGTGTGGCAGAGGGGGGGTGCGCTCTCGAACGTCCCTTGCGCTCGCGCGGCTCGCGTAGGACATGATCCGTCCCTTTTTGCGCGAGGACACCTCCATGGCCGACAACATCAAGATCCGCGAAGCGCTGAGCAAGCGCGACCCGGTGGCGCTGCTCGAGGCCGCGGGCCAGGACATCGGCGCGCTCAAGGCCGCCGAGGACGTCATCGCCGCCCGCGCCAAGGCCGAGGACAAGGGGCCCGGAAAGTTCGTGCTCGCGAGCCAGGGGCTCGTCGGGTGGCTCGCGCTCATCGGCGTCGCGCTCAACGTGTTCCAGATGTACTCGAACAGAAAGCAGTTCGAGCAGCAGCGCACGAGCGAGGAAGCGCGCTGGCGCAGCGAGTTCGACCGCGCGCAGGCCGCCGACAAGCACAACGCGTTCTTGCAGGTGTCGGGCCTCATCACCGACGGCCAGGTCGACCGGCGCCTCTTGGGCTACGCGCTCCTGGGCGAGTTCATGGGCGACAAGGACTACTACGACAAGGCGCAGCTCATGCTCGAGGAGCGCATGCTCGCTGAGACGCAGGACAAGCAGTTCGACGAGCAGCACCGCAACGCGCTGCGCGTCATCGTGCGCACGCTCTCGGCCACCAAGGACTGCGACGCGCTCATCAAGGGCGCCTCGGCCATCCACAAGCTCAAGAAGGTGCGCGACCTGCAGCTCTCGGGCGACGACGGCATCGACACGCCGGTCGAGGAGCTGTACGCGGACTTCGTGCGCTACATCTACGGGCACGCGCTCGTGGTGTGCTCGGGCAAGCCCGACGAGCTCAAGCAGGTGCGCACCGAGATCCGCGTCGCGCTCGAGCCGTACGTGAAGGGCGCGAACGACAAGGACAAGAAGATCAACGGCAACAAGCTCGTGGCGCAGTACCTGCGCGACCGCTGCTTCGACGAGCCGCAGGGCGGGCAGAACGAGTGCGTGACCTTGTTCACGGCCTTCGAGAGCCACTGCAAAGAGCTGGAGAAGGACGTGAAGCAGAAGGCGCAGTGGGAGCTGGAGAAGGAGTCGTGCAACGTGGCGGGGGCAGCGCTGGTGGAGCTGAAGCACCGCGCGGCGCTGGCGGTGGTGACGCCCGAGGAGGGGCACCACGAGGGCGCGCCGGGAGCCCAGGGGGCGCCGCAGTAGAGGTTAGCGCTGCGGCAGGAGCTCGAAGCGGCGCTTGCCAAGCCGGTACGCGCCGAAGTCGCGGCGATCGAGCGTGAACACGCGGTTGCACTGCATGCGCTCGGCGAGGAGCACGAGCGTCGCGTCGGCGTAGTCCATGGGAAGATCGCTGTACTTCTGCATCAAGGCCATGATGCGCGCCCGCTCTGTCCGTGCGATGGCCTCGACCCGTATGCGCCCCGAGTGGACGAAATCCTGGAGTCCGATCTGCGCCGACCTCGAGAACTCGAGCATGTAGCTCGTCTCGGTGATCACGGCCTCGGTGGTGACCAGATCGCCGCCGGCCATCTGTTCGAGTTCGCGCAAGCAGGAGTCGCGCTTGGCGTCGGACGGATCGAGGAGCGCGATCAAAGGGCCGGTATCAACGAGAACGACGCTTGGCACGGAAACGCTCCCGCAGCAGGCGCTCAGCGTCGCTCGCGAGGTCGCCCTTGCCGCTGCCCGGCCAGGTCACGAGCTGCTCGACGTACTCTGAGGTCGTCATCGGCGCCTTGTCAGCGCGCGCGAGGTAGGCCGAGATCGCGTCGCGCACCACGAGCGAGCGCGACACGCCGCGCCTCTTCGAGACGACCTCGATGGAGCGGACCAAGTCGGCTGGCAGGCGAAACGATGCGGTCTTCACGCGAGAGAGTGTACTGCGCGAGAATGTATGACGCAATCCAAGCTGGCGTATTGCGCGCCTACAGCTTGTCCACGAAGCGCGCCAGGATCTTCTTCAGCCCCACGCCAGGCCCGAAGCGCACGCTCACCTTGAGCTGCGCGCCCTGGCCGTCGAGCTCTTCCACCACGCCCACGCCGAAGCTCGGGTGCCGCACGCGCACGCCCTTGGCGTAGCCATCGATGGGCACCTGCGGCTGCTTGGGCGGCGGCGGAGTCGACACGGGCCGCGAGGTGAACGGCCGCTGCGTGGGCCGCGCGGTGTTGCGCGGACCGGGCCGCCACGAGGGAGAGTCGTCGCTGTTCGTGCGCTGATCGAAGTCGTCGAACCCGCGCTGCGGGCGCATCCACGGCGCTGGGCGGTCGTAGCTCGCGCCGTACATCGGCCCCGCCGCGAGCGCCTGCGTCAGGCCATTCGCGAGACCCTCCGGAATCTCGCGCAGGAAGCGGCTCGGCGGGTTCTGCTTCAGTTCGCCAAAGAGCGAGCGCACGCGCGAGAGCGTCAGCGTCAGGCGCTTTCGGGCCCGCGTCATGCCCACGTAGCAGAGGCGCCGCTCCTCGCCGATCTCGTCCGGATCCTCGATGCCCGTGCGCTCCGGACCCGACTGGCCGAGCGAGCGCGCCGAGGGAAACACGCGCTCCTCCATGCCCGTGAGCCACACGGCGTCGAACTCGAGCCCCTTGGCCGCGTGCAAGGTCATGAGCGAGACGCGCTCACCCTGCTCTCCCGCGTCCGCGTCGCCCACCAGCGCGAGCTGCTCCAGGAAGCCCACGAGCGGAGTGTCCGCGCCGTCCTCGACGTCGGGCGAGGCCGCCGCGAAGGCCGCGTCCATCGAGGGCCGCTCGCCGGTCTGTTCGTCGTCACCCGCGGGGCTGCCGAGGGAGCCCGGTGCGCGCCCGCGCGTGTTCGCGCCGAAGTCGAAGGAGAGCTCGGCGTCGGAGGAGGCAGGGATCAAGTCCCCGGAAGAATCGGCGTCTGCGTCTGCGTCCGCGGCAGCGTTGGCGTTGGCGGCGGCGTTCGCGTTTGCGTTGGCGTTGGCGTTTGCGTTCGCGTTTGCGTTGGCGTTGGCGTTGGCGTTGGCGTTGGCGTTCGCGTTCGCGTTCGCGTTCGCGTTCGCGTTCGCGTTGGCGTCCTCATTCGCGCCCGCGTCCCCTGCCTCCGCCACGCGCTCTTCCCACAGCCGATCGAAGTCCCGCGCCGCGCCCAACAATTCGCGCAGGTTCTCGACCTTGTCCTCGCCCTCCGGCCCCAAGAGCCGCAGCCGCTCCTCGAGCGCCGTCTCCTCCAGCACGCGCTCGATGACGCTCGACGCCTTCGGCTCCTCCGCCGCGAACTCTTGCAGCCGGCCGAGCAACCGCCAGAACGGCACGAGCTTGCTCTTCACCGCGCCCGTCAGCTCCGGGTCGCTCTCCATCAAGGAGAGCGTCTCCCACAAGGACAGCCCCTGCCGCTGCGCCGACGCGCGCAGCTTGTCGACCGTGGTGTCGCCGATGCCGCGCGGCGGCTGGTTGATGATGCGAAGCAAGTCGCCGTCGCTGCGCGGATTCACACACAGGCGCAGATACGCCGCGACATCCTTCACCTCCGCGCGGTCATAGAAGCTGCGCCCGCGCACTACGCGGTACGGGATCCGCCGCATCCGCAGGCCATCTTCCAGCGCTCGCGACTGCGCGTTCTGCCGGTAGAACACCGCCATCTGCGCGTAGGACGTCCCGCGCGCGTTCTCCGCGTAGAGGCCCTGCGCGATGCGCCCCGCCTCGTCGCGCTCGTCGTCGCACGAGAGCACGTTGAGCTTGTCGCCGCCCTGCGCCTCGGTCCACAGCTTCTTCTCGGCGCGCTTGGGGTTCTTCTCGATCACCGCGTGCGCCGCCGCCAGGATGTTCCCCGTCGAGCGGTAGTTCTGCTCCAGCTTGACCACCGTCGTGTCTTTGAACGCCTTGGGGAACTCGAGGATGTTCGCCACCTCGGCCCCGCGCCAGCGATAGATCGACTGGTCGTCGTC
>JAFEBC010000464.1 GCA_018266095.1 Deltaproteobacteria bacterium | reverse complement strand
CGGGAAGCGGAGCGTGAAGCGCGGCGACTTGAAGTTGAACGGATGCGCGCCGAGACGCAAGCGAGGCGGGACGCGCCGTCCTCGAACCCCCTCGACGACGAGGTCGTCCTCCCCGATCACGCCATCCAGACCGTGCGCGAGTATTGCCACCTGCTCAAGGCCATGCAGCGCGGCGGCGACGTGATGCTGCTGCTCGAGAGCCACGGCATGACCGTCGAGCAATGGACGGCGTGCGCGGGCGCGTGGAGCGCGCTGTTCATGCGGCGGATGGAGCTGGCGATGCGGTTCTCGGTGCTGCTGCAGGAGCCGTGAGCGCCGCTATCGGATGCCCTTCTGCGCCGAGGCCATCTCGGTCGCGAGCTGGTGCCCGCCGCCCTGGCGCTGCATCCAACCCACGAGGCCGGGGCTGATGCCCGCGAGGAACGACCCGAGCCGCTGCTCGAACGCGGCCACCTCGATCTCGGCGATGTCCTTGGTGATGGCCTTCACCACCGCGCGGCCCACGTCGTCCGGCGAGCGCGTGCCCATCACGGCGGGCAGCTTGACGCCGGTCTTGGCGAACATGCCGGCGTCGCGGATGAAGCCCGGGAAGATGGTCGACACGCCGACCTGCGAGTAGGCGAGCTCCTCGCGCAGCGCTAGCGCGAAGCCACGCATGCCGAACTTGGTGCCTGAGTAGAGCGTGGTGCCAAGCGCCGCCACCTTGCCCGAGATGGACGAGATGAAGACGAGGTGCCCGCGCTTGCGCTCGGCCATCTTCTTGGCGAACGGCTGCGCCATCACGATCGGCGCGCGCAGGTTCACGTCGAGCGCGCGGTCCAGGAAGGCGGGCTCGAAGTCGAGGAAGAGCCCGCTGGCCGGGAGCGCGGCGTTGGCCACCAGCACGTCGATGTCGCCGGCCTCGGCGTGGATGCGTTCGACGTCCTTGCGCTCGGCGAGGTCGGCGATGATCATCTTCGCGCCCAGCTTCTGCGCGATGGGCTCGAGCGCGTCCTTGCGGCGCCCGGTGAGGACGAGCTTCGCCCCCGCCTTCGAGAGATGGGTGGCGATGGCTTCGCCGAGGCCGCCGTTGGCGCCGGTGATGAGGGCTGTTGCACCGTTGAGGTTCATGGGGCCCCAGGTATCAACAGAAGGGACTCTCTGCAACCCATTCACCCGGCCTACAGCGCACACCGAAATCCAAGGTTGGCGATCCACTCCCTCGAGTCGAGGCCAACGCTGTAGTCGCCCCGCAGCCACGTCGGATCATCGCTGTTCCAACCTCCGCCGCGGATCTCGTGATGCACCTCGTCCGTGCTCGTGCTCGTCCATTCCCACACGTTGCCCGCCAGATCGTGCAGGCCCCACTTCGAATCTCCCTGCGGATGCGAGCCGACTGGGGCGGTCGCCGTGGTGCGCGGAGATGCTGTGTGCCATTGCGCGAGCGCATTGTCGGGCGCGCGCTGGGTTGCAGGCATCGGCAGCGCGACCAGCATGCTGAGCGCCACGAGGGTCGCGAGGGAGGCGCCGAGCTCAGTCAGGCGTGTGCCGCGGGTGACGAGGAGGTGTCCGCCCATTCTCTTGTCCCCGTTGAAGCAGCGCCTCCGATGGTCGAACGCCTCGCGTTCCGTCCCGCTCATCGAGGCAGCAGCGCGCCTCGGAAGTAGTCGTAGTCCTGAACGGTCCCGCAGGCCTCGCACTTCACCAGGAAGGTTCCGTCCCGTCCATCCTCGCGGCGCTGGGACTCTCCCCAGTCGATGGCGGGGCCCGTGATGGTCTGCCCGCACGTCAGGTAGGCGAGGCGCATGAGACGCTCTCGAAATGCTCTGCGGATTTCAGCGGCCGAGGAACCATTCACGGCCTGAACTCTAGGGCCTGGTGCGCAGGGGTGCCAATCGAGAAGGTGCCCCGCTTCAGAGTCCAAACACCGCCCGCTCCACCGCCAGGGTCCCCAGCGCCACCAGCATCGGCAAGAACGTACACGCCGCCCCCACCGCCACGAACTTCGCGAACGGAATGCGCCCCTTCTCCCCCGCGCCCTCCAGCACGATGAGGTTCGCCACCGATCCCACCGGCGTCAGGTTCCCCGCGATCGTCGACACCGCCGCCGTCGAGAGCCACAAGAGGTGCGGGTCGCTCATCTTCGGGATCCACGTGCCCGCCAGGAGCACGAACGGAACATTGCTCACCACCTGCGCGGCGCCGATGGTGAACGCGCCGAAGCGCAACACCTGCGCCCACGGCGAGGTGCCGATCACGGGCACGAGCAGCTCATGGATGCGCTCCGTCAGCCCCGTGTGCGCGACGCCGAACGTCACCACGAAGAGCGCCGAGAAGAAGAGGAGCAGCGTCCAATCCACGCGCGCGAAGGCCTCGCGGGGCTCACCGTGCGAGAACACGAGCGCCAGCGCAGCGCCGCCCATCGCGGTCCAGGCCATGCCGAGGCCGAGCGGATGGAAGCCGCCGAGGTGGTTCTGCGCCGAGGGCGTGCCGAGCACGAAGAGCACCAGCACGAGCAGCAGCACGGCCACGCAGACCAGGGCGCCGCGGGTGTCGAGCTCGGGCTTGGGCACGTGCACCGCGAGCTTCCCGACGGCGGCGAGCTCCTTCGCGTACCAGAGGTGCAGCACCACGGCGACGGTGATGAGGGCGAGGATCCCCGGCAGGAGGAGCGCGCGCGTGAACGGCACGTAGCCCATGCCCGAAAGCGTCGCGACCAGCATGTTCTGCGGATTGCCCGTGGGCGTGGCCACCGAGCCCGCGTTGGAGCCGAACGCGAGCGCGAGCACGAACGGCCAGGGCGGCAGCCGGGCGTCGTCGATGAGCGCGACCACGAGGGGAGTGCACATCAGGCACACCGTGTCGTTGACCAGGAGCGCCGAGAGCACACCTGAGATGAGCACCAGACCCGTGAGCAAGGACCGCGCCGAGCCCGCGCGCGCGAGGACCTGCCAGCTCACCCACTTGAACAGGCCGGTGCGCGCCATGCACGAGGCCAGGATCATCATGCCCAAGCGGAGCAGGATCGGGTCCCAGTTGAACGCGCGCGCGACCACGTCGCTCGGCGTGACCACGCCGAAGAGCACCATCGCCACCGCGCCTGCCACGGCGCCGCCGGGGCGGTCGAGCTTCAAGAAGGGGACCTTCTCGCCTGCGAGGAACACATAGGTGGCGAGGAAGATCACGAGCGCAGTGAGCATGCGGACGGGAGCCTAGCGCATCGGCTGGCGTCGCATGCGGCGATCGGCGCGAGGGCCACGGCGGTATGCTGCGGGGATGGACTTTCCGAAGTATCCGGATCTGGGTGCGCGGTCGGCGCTGGTGACGGGGGCCTCGAGCGGCATCGGCCTGGGGATCGCAGCGGCGCTCCTCGAGCAGGGCATGCGCGTGGTGTTGCACTACCGCAGCGGGTTCGAGGCCGCCGAAGCGTTGGCGAGGAAGTACCCGGGCCGCGCGGTGCCTGTGCACGCGGACCTCGGCACCGATGAGGGCTGCACGGCGCTCGCGCACAAGGCCAAGGCGGCGTTTCCGGACCTGTCGCTGCTCGTGCACTCGGCCGGCATCTGGAACGCGGGGCCCATCGGCACGCTCACGCGCGCGGCGCTCGACGAGATCTTCCGCGTGAACACGTTCAGCGCGTTCTCGCTCATGCGAGAGCTGGCTGGCACGCTCGGCGCGCAGGGCAACGGAGCGGCGGTGTTCATCGGGTCCACCGCAGGCCAGCGCGGAGAGGCGAAGCACTCGCACTACGCGGCCTCCAAGGGCGCCCTGCAGTCGATGGTGCTCTCGCTCGCGGTGGAGTTGGCGCCTGCCGTGCGCGTGAACCTCGTGTCGCCCGGCTGGGTGCGCACGCCCATGGCCGAGGGCACGCTCGCGCGCGTGGGGTCCATCCTCGAGGCCACCATGCCCAACAAGCGCGTGGCCGAGATCGCGGACGTCACGAATGCCGTTCTCTTCCTCGCGAGCCAGGCCTCGGGACACCTCATCGGCGAGGACCTGGGCGTGTCGGGCGGGGCCTTGCTCTTCGTGCCGCGCGGACAGGTCGCGCCGGTGGAGCGCTGAGGCATGCGGAGCGCTCGCACATGCGCCTGACGGCCCCAGAGTTGGCCGAGCGGGCCCTCGCAGCGCGCGCGCAGTACGCGGACTGTGTGCTGTGCGGGCATCGCTGCGAGGTCGATCGCACGCACGGCCCGGCCGGGTTCTGCCAGGAGGGCGACGGCGTCTTCGTGGCCGGCGCGGGGGTTCACTTCGGCGAGGAGCAGGCCCTCGTCGGCCCTGGGTGGAATGGCCGCGCGCGTCCGCCCGGTGTGCGCGCGGGCTCGGGCCTCGTGCTCATGGGCGGGTGCAACCTCGCGTGCAGAAGCTGCGAGACGGCGGAGTTCTCGCTCGAGCGCAAGGGCGTCGTCGCGGCCAGCCCGGAGCAGCTCGCGGGCGTGTTCCTGGAGCTGCAGGAGAAGGGCGCCCGCAACCTCAACCTGGTCACGCCCACGCACGTCCTGCCCGCGCTGCTCGAGGCGCTGGCCCGCGCCGCGTCGCGCGGCTTCGCGCTGCCTGTGGTGTGGAACTGCGGCGGCTACGAGACGCGCGAGGCCGTGGAATTGCTCGACGGCGTGGTGGACGTCTATCTGCCCGACGCCAAGGTGGGGGACGACGCGCAGGGAGAGAAGCTCCTCGGTTGCCGCGGGT
>JAFEBC010000463.1 GCA_018266095.1 Deltaproteobacteria bacterium | reverse complement strand
GTCGCAGTCCTCCTTGAGGAGCGCCCAGCGCAGCCAGAGGAAGAGGAGCACGAGCGGCAGGAACACGAGTATCGAGCGCGCGCTGGAGAACGAGAGCGTGATCATCGGCAGCGGGATGGCGAAGACGCCGCCCAGCCACGAGGCGAGCGCGTGCCCGAGCTCGTGCAGCTCCATGCAGACGGAGGCCTCGAAGAGGAAGCGCACGGGCGGCAGGAAGCTGAACACCAGCGCGATCGCGAGCGCGCCCGGGACCGCCCAGAGCTCGCGGGTGTCGCTGTCGTCGGCCTCCCAGCGCGTCTCGCTCATGGGCTCACTCGATGCGCAGCTCGGCGGGCGGCAGGTGCTCCACGTCGAGGCGCACGAGCGTCCCCGCGCGCAGCGGCTCGGCCACGGTGGCGGCGCCCGCGAGGACGATCGAGCCGGCGGGCACCGTCAGGCCGCGCGCGGCCGTCTGCTGCGCCAGCTCCACCAGCGACTCCAGCGGATGCCCCGAGATGGCGCTGCCGGGCGCCTCCTGCTTGACCACGCCGTCGATGCTCATGCGCATCTGCGCGGTCGCCAGGCGCTCGGGATCGATCGCGCGCGCGTCGACCAGCGAGTCCGCGAGCACGAAGCGAAAGCTCGACGCATCGTCGGCGATCACGTCCGGCAGCGAGAAGTACTTGAAGCCCACGAAGCGCGAATCGAGGATCTCCATCGCGCACCCGACCTGCGCCACGCAGGCCCAGGCGTCTTGACGCGAGGCCACGCCCGTGAGGGGACGCGAGAGCACGAAGGCGATCTCGGGCTCGATCTTGGGGTGCACGCCCTCGGCCGCGCGCAAGGAGCCGCGCACGCGCATCTCCTTCGTCAGCACGCCGTGGATGGACGACTTGAGGTTCATCTGCACGCGCTTCGCCGCAGACGTCAGGCCCATCTTCCAGCCGATCCCGACGTCGCCGCGCGCCGCCCGCAGCGCGATCCCGCGCGCCTGGATGCGATAGCCGTCCTCGTCCGAGAACGCGCCGTGCGTCTGCGTGAGCGGCGGCAGCTCGCGGTGTTCGAGCAGCGCGTTGTCGAGCTCACGAGCGTACTCGTCCACCTGAGCGCCGGTCAGCATGGCGCGGAGCCTACCATTCGCCGCACCGCGCCTCGACTTGCGCCCGATGTGCGTGTACATGCGCCGTCATGGACGCTCTCAACTTCATCGATGGGCACCACGTCCACGCGCGCGAGTTCGTGGACAACCTCGAGCCCGCGACGGGCCGGCCCTGCGGCAAGGTGGCCTCCTCCGACGCGACCGACGTGGAGACGGCCATCGAGGCGGCGCAGCGTGCGTTCCCGCTCTGGTCGCGGCTGCCGGCGTCCGAGCGCGGGCGGTACATGCGATCGATCGCGCGCATCGTCGAGCGCGACCTGGAGAAGTTCGCGCGCGCAGAGACGGTGGACTCCGGCAAGCCCATCACCACCTCGCGCACGCTGGACATCCCGCGCGCGATCAAGAACTTCGACTTCTTCGCGGATGCGGCCACGCAGTTCGGGAGCGAATCGCACGCGAACGAATCGTCGCTCAACTACACGCTGCGCCAGCCGCTGGGCGTGGTGGGCTGCATCTCGCCCTGGAACCTGCCGCTGTATCTGCTCACGTGGAAGATCGCGCCCGCGCTGGCCGCGGGGAACACCGTCGTCGCCAAGCCGTCGGAGGTCACGCCGCTGACGGCGCATCTGCTCGGCGCCGCGTGCGCGGAGGCCGGGCTGCCGCACGGCGTGCTCAACCTGGTGCAGGGCCTGGGGCCGCGCGCGGGCGCACCGCTCGTGCAGCATCCGGGGGTGAAGGAGATCTCGTTCACGGGCTCGACGCGCGTGGGTCAGGAGATCGCGCTCGCGTGCGCGCGGCGGCTGGCGAAGTGTTCGCTCGAGCTGGGCGGCAAGAACGCGCTCATCGTCTTCGAGGACGCGGATCTCGACGAGGCCTCGACGTTGGCGGTGCGCGCGGCGTTCTCGAACCAAGGGCAAATCTGCCTCTGCGGGTCGCGCATCCTGGTGCACGAATCGGTGCGCGCGCAGTTCACCGAGCAGCTCGTCGCCAAGACGAGGGCGTTGGTGCAGGGCGATCCGCTCGAGCCCGCCACGGAGCAGGGCGCGCTCGTGTCGCAGGCGCACCTGGACAAGGTGCTGGGCTGTCTCGCGCTGGCGAAGTCCGAGGGCGGCCGGGTGCTCACCGGCGGCGGGCGCGCGAGGATCGAGGGCCGCTGCGCCGAGGGCTTCTTCGTGCAGCCCACGCTGATCGACGGCCTGCACGCGCACACGCGGACGAATCAGGAGGAGATCTTCGGGCCCGTGGCCACGCTGCTCCCGTTCAAGACGGACGCGGAGGCGATCGAGCTCGCCAACTCCACGCGCTACGGCCTCGCCGCCAGCGTGCTCACGCGCGATCTCAAGCGCGCGCACCTGGTCGCGCAGCGGCTCGAATCGGGCATCGTCTGGATCAACTGCTGGATGGTCCGCGACCTGCGCACGCCGTTCGGCGGCGTGAAGGAATCGGGCCTCGGCCGCGAGGGCGGAAACGAGGCGATGCGCTTCTTCACCGAGGCCAAGAACGTCACCGTCGCGCTGTAGCCACGAGCTGTCGTCACAGGGCTGTCGTCGAGCAGGCCAGGAGTCGAACGCATGTCGCAAGCGATTGAGTCGCAGCGCGCGCCCGAGCCGGTGGGCCTCTATCCGCACGCGCGCAAGGTCGGCAATCTGCTCTTCCTGTCCGGCATCGGCCCGCGCACGCGCGGCACCAAGGAGATCCCCGGCGTGAAGCTGCGCGCCGACGGGACCATCGAGAGCTACGACATCGAGGCGCAGACGCGCTCCGTGTTCGCGAACGTGCGCGCGGTGCTCGAGGACGCGGGCGCGCAGTGGGAGGACCTCGTGGACGTGACGGTCTATCTCACCAACATGAAGGCCGACTTCCCCATCTACAACCGCCTGTGGGCCGAGCACTTCGCGAACAATCCGCCCTGCCGGACCACGCTGGAAGTGAACTGCCTGCCCACGCCGATCGCGATCGAGCTCAAGTGCGTCGCGGCCTTGCGCTGAGCGCGTCAGCGACCGCGCGCGGCCGCTGGAGACGTTCGGACCGCTGGAGACACTCGGACCGCTGGAGACACTCGGACCGCTGGAGACACTCGGATGATGAAGCCGCTCAACTTCCAGAAGTGGATCGACGAGCATCGGCACCTGCTCAAGCCGCCCGTCGGCAACGCGCAGATCTGGGCGGACCGCGAGTTCATGGTGACCGTCGTGGGCGGGCCCAACTCGCGCACCGACTTCCACATCAATGAAGGCGAGGAGTTCTTCCACCAGCTCGAGGGCGACGTGGTCATCCGCGTGCGCGTGGACGGCAAGATCGAGGACGTGCCGCTCAAGCAAGGTGAGATCTTCCTCCTGCCGCCGAACACGCCGCACTCGCCGCAGCGGCCCGCGGGCACGGTGGGCCTGGTGCTGGAGCGCAGGCGCCTCGACCACGAGCTCGACTCCTTCGTGTGGTTTTGCGACGGCTGCGGCGCCGAGCTCTACAAGGAGTCGTTCCACCTCACCGATCTCGTGGCGCAGTTGCCGCCCGTGTTCGCGCGCTATTGGGGCGACGCCAAGAACACGACGTGCAAGTCGTGCGGGCGCACGCACACCAAGCCGGAGCGGAAGTGATCGACCTGCACACGCACCTGTTGCCGCCGGAGATCCCGCGCTGGGCGCAGAAGTTCGGCAGCGGCGGCTTCGTGCAGCTCGAGATGATCCGCGAGAGCGCGGGCGCCGATGGCCTGCCGTGCCGCGCGCGCATGATGAAGGACGACGGCACGTTCTTCCGCGACGTGGAGCGCAACCTGTGGGACGCGCGCACGCGGCTTCAAGAGTGCGACGCGGCGGGCGTGGGCGTGCAGGTGCTGTCGACGGTGCCGGTGATGTTCTCGTACTGGGCCAGGCCCGAGCACGGCGCGGAGGTCGCGCGCTTCCTGAACGATCACCTCGCGGGCGTGTGCGCGGAGCATCCGCGGCGCCTCGTGGGTCTGGGCACCTTGCCGATGCAGGCGCCCGACCTGGCGCTGCGCGAGCTCGAGCGCTGCAAGGAGCTGAAGCTGCGCGGCGTGCAGATCGGCTCGCACGTGAACGACTGGAACCTGGACGCGCCCGCGCTGTTTCCGATCTTCGCGCGCGCCGCAGAGTTGGGCCTCTGCGTGTTCGTGCACCCGTGGGACATGATGGCGCAGGCCAAGATGCAGAAGTACTGGCTGCCCTGGCTCGTGGGCATGCCGGCCGAGGTGTCGCTCGCGATCTGCTCGCTGATCTTCGGCGGCGTGCTGGAGCGGTTGCCTTCGCTGCGCATCGCCTTCGCGCACGGCGGCGGCGCGTTCCCGGGCACGCTGGGCCGCATCCAGCACGGGTTTGAAGCGCGCCCGGATCTGTGCGCCATCGACAATCCGCATCCGCCCGTGAAGTACGTCTCGCGCATCGTGGTGGACGCGCTGGTGCACGAGCCGCGCGCGCTCAAGCTCGTGCTGGAGACGTTCGGCGTCGACAACGTGGCGCTGGGCACCGACTATCCGTTCCCGCTCGGCGAGGGCGTGCCCGGGCAGCTCATCCGCTCGCTCAACCTGCCGCGCGCGGCGGAGGAGCGGCTCTTGTGGGGCACGGCGCTGCAGCTCTTGGGCATGAGCGCGAGCGAGCTCGACCTGGCGCCCGCGCAGAACGGAGGGCAGGCGTGACCACCGGCTTCCAGGACGACCGCGACTGGGCCCGCGCGCAAGATGCGGCGGAGCCGTTGTCGCGTTTTCGAGAGCAGTTCGAGCTGCCGCGCGGCGCTGATGGACGGCCGCTCTTGTACTTCGCGGGGCACTCGCTGGGCCCACAGCCGAGGCGCGCGCGCGAGTACGTGAACGAGGAGCTCGACGCCTGGGCCACGCTCGGCGTCGAGGGACACTTCGAGGGCAAGCACCCGTGGATGCCGTACCACGAGCTCTTGACGGCCTCGACGGCGCGCCTCGTCGGTGCGGAGCCGCGCGAAGTCGTCGTGATGAACACGCTGACGGTGAACCTCCACCTGATGATGGCGACGTTCTACCGGCCCGCGCGCGAGCGCACGCGCATCCTCATCGAGGCGGGCGCGTTTCCCAGCGATCGGCACGCGGTGGCGTCGCAGGCGCAGTGGCACGACTTCAATCCGCAGGAGACCATCCAGGTCGTGTC
>JAFEBC010000462.1 GCA_018266095.1 Deltaproteobacteria bacterium | reverse complement strand
TGGCGAAGGGGTCGCGGCAACTCGCGCGCGCGTCGGCCGCGCGTGCGGGTGGCGCCAGAGGCCCCTCGGTCTCGGGGGTGCTGGTGCCCGTCAAGAGCCGCAGAGTCGCAGCGCCGCTTGCGCTGGAGGTGCTGGTGGTCAAGGCAGCCGTCATTCCGTCCGCGAGGCCGGTCCAGTCGAAGCTGACCACCTGCCCTCCGTCGACACTGAGCCAGAGGGGGATGTCCACCGGACCGGGTGCCACGAGCAGGCCGCCCACCGGGCCGCTGAGCGCCAACGCCGACGAGGTGTCTGCGGGCGCCACCGTGACCTGCAGCGCCATGCGCCAGTGCGCGAACAGGATCCGGTCGTTCGGCCCCGTCGCGGTCACGAATGCCTGCGCGCTTCCCGCGGGCGCGCTCGTCGCCGCCGTCAGGGTCAGCATCGACTCCGCCCAGCCGCGCGTCGACGTGGTGGAGAAGACTCCGGAGACTCCCGCGGGCAATCCCGCGATCATCAGATCCATGCGTACACCCGTGTCACCGTGCCGCTCGATCTCCACCGGGATCGTCACCGATGAGCCGGGGATCAGGGCGACCGCGCAGGCCGGCGAGGTCACGTCGCCAGACGGACCTCCCACGTCCCCATGCGGACAGGTCTTGTTCACCTGATCCCAGGTGGGCGCGATGGTGAAGCCCGCGAACTGCGTCTTGCGGTCCGTGCAGACGTCGCCCAGCTCGCGCAGCACGCCGGTCGACGTGTCCTCCCAGCCTTTGCCCTCCGGGTTGGTGACCGTCGACGCCAGGATCGACGACGTCCAGTACGTGAGCGAGTCCCCGACCACGTCGTTGGACCCCGCGCACGAGCCGCACGTCTGGTCAGGATAGGGGATGACCATCACACGCAGGGGCCCCCAGCCGGCGCTCGCGGACGCGGACGAGAGGTGGAGGCCGCACGCCGCGCTGCAGAACGCCGGACCGCCTGTCGCAGTGCTCCCCGGCGGCAGGTAGACCACGAAGAGCGAGTTCGAGGTCGCGGGCGGAAGCAGTTGCTCCCCCAGCCAGCCGTTCACGGCCTGCATCACCCCATCCGTCGTCAGCGCCGCACCCGGCTGGTCCGCGACCACGACCTCTCCTGCGAACTCTCCTGCGCCCGACGCAACTCCCGCTTGGGACACGTACTGCTCCAAGACCCAGGTCCTGTCGTGGGCGGGGAGATACCGCTGGGCGAAGCTGTCCACCTGCGCCCGCTCGGCCTGACCGGCCGCCGTGCTCCAGTGAGCCCCCCAGAAGATGTTCGTCACCCGCGGGCTCTGGACCACCGCCCCTGGGCCAAACACAGGCTGCGGCGGCACCACCTCCGCCAACGTCGCCCCGCCTCCGAGGCAGATCAGGCACGCAAGGACGTGGAAGTTGCGCCTCAAATCAAGATGTTCCGTCATCCAGCCCCCCGAGACCAGGATGGGTTCATTGTACCGCGTCACCCACTTTCGCGCTTGACGTCCCCGCGGATTCCGTAGATAAGACGCGCCGTCGCAAGGCTTGGCCCCATCGTCTAGCGGCCTAGGACGGAAGCCTCTCACGCTTCAAACATGGGTTCGAATCCCGTTGGGGTCACCATTCGGCCCGGCTCTGTGAGAGAGCCGGGCCAGTTTTTTTTCCGGGTCCCGAAGCCGGATCCACCCGCGACAGATCCGGTCGCCGACGCCCGTGAGGGCAAGCACACGCCCGCTCTCGGCACCCCACCCAACCCGGACAGAGAGCGGTCCCGGGGCGTGGGGAGGGATTGCGCCCGACTGAGGCGCGGCAGATCAAGGCCCTCGACCGGAGCTCCCAGCACCTCGCGGACGCGAGGTGCCGGTCGTGCCGCAAGCCTCCCGGAGGGCGCAACCCTCCCCACGTCCCGGGACTGCGGAGTTACTGAGCGCTCGGCAGCGTCGCCAGCAGCGCCTTCGCCCGCTCGTGCGCCGGGTTCTGCTCCAGGATCGAATTGAGCGCCTGCCGCGCCGCGCCCTGCTGCTGGCGCTCGGCGTCGATGACCGCTGCCTCATACGCCGCGCGCAGGAACTTCGGGTCCGCCTGCCGCACCACGCCCAGCGCCATCAAGCCGCGCTCCTGCTTCTCCTTCGAGGGCGCGCCCGCGAGCGACAGCGCCGCCTTCACATACGCGTTCAGCGGGTTCCCGGGCTGGAGCTGCTCGGCCTTGTCGACGAAGTGCTGCCCACGCTCGACGCCCTCCGAGAGCGCCCAGAAGAGGCCCATCGCCCGCTGCGCCGACGCCTCCTCCGGGTCTTCCTCGATGGCCGACAGCGCCGCCGACCGGCCCTGCGCCACCAGCCGCTGCGCCTCGCGCACGTGCGGCTCGCGCTCATTGTCGATCTTCTTCACCTGCTCGGCGATCGCCGACCACTTCGCCTCGTAGCCCTCCGGCTTCTCGAGCTGCAGCTTGGCGATCTGGTCGTTCAGCTCGCGCGCCTGCACCTCGAGCCGGTCCGCCTGCTCCTTGTGCGCGCCCGCGATCATCAGCAGCGCGAACGCGCGCTCGCCCTCGGGGCTGGCTTCGTTGGGCGCCAGCTTGGCCGCCTCGGACAACAGGCCCGCGGCCTGCTCCATCGAGGCATAGTCGTCCATCGCCAGCTTCTGCCGCGCCTTCTCCATCTTCTGCTGCGCCGCCGCCGGCAGGCCGCCCAGGCTCTTCTTGAGCGCGAGCCCGCCCAGCACGAGCGCGCCCAGCGTGGCCGCGCCGATGACGGCCCAGAGCATGCGCTTGCGCATCCGGGCCCGCGCCGCCAGCTCCTGCGCGAACGGATCATCCTCGGGCGCATCGCCCGGCCGCCGCGGCTTCAAGGCCGCAGCCAGGTCGCCCCCGCGCGTCTCCGACGAGGCCGAGGGCATGGCCGGAGGCGGCCGCATGGCCACCTTCTGGACCGCTTGAGGCGTGACGCGCGGCGACCCCAGCGCAGGCGTCCCCTGCGCCGGCGTGCTCGTGCCCTTCTGGCCCGCCTGCACCGCCTTGGGCGAGGCCGCCGAGAACACCGCCAGGCACCGCCCGCACTGCACCGCGAACTGCGGCCCCGGCGCGCCGCGCACCACGCCGTCCTGCAGCGAGAAGAGCGCCTGGCACTGCTCGCAGCGGATCAGCACGAGAGCCTCCGGGTCAGTCCACTTGGGCCGCGAGCCTTGAACGCCCGCGATCCTGTGCGTCAGCGATCCTTACGCCTTCTCCAGCTCGAACGCATCGTGCAGCGAGCGCACCGCCAGCTCCGAGTACTTCTCGTCGATGAGGCAGGTGATCTTGATCTCCGAGGTGCTGATGACGCGGATGTTCACGCCCTCCTTCGCCAGCACCTGGAACATCTTCGACGCCACGCCCGCGTGGTTGCGCATGCCCACGCCCACCACGCTCACCTTGGCGATGCCCGACTCGACCTCCAGCGACTTGAAGCCGATCGCCTTCTTGGCCTTCGACATCACCTCGCGCGCCTTGTCGATGTCGAGCTTGCCCACCGTGAAGGCCACGTCCGTCGCGCCGTCGTGCGAGGGCGTCTGCACGATCACGTCGACCACCACGCCCGCGTCGGCCAAGGGCGCGAAGATGCGCGCAGCCACGCCCGGCTTGTCCGGCACCGCGCGGACCACCACGCGCGCCTCATCCCGCGCCAGGGCGATCCCGCTGACGACCACGTTCTCCATCGAGGCATCCTCCTCGCACACGAGCGTGCCCGGGTCGTTCGAGAAGCTCGACTTCACCCAGAGCGGCACCTTGTACTTCATGGCAAATTCGACCGAGCGGATCTGCAGCACCTTCGCGCCGAGCGAGGCCAGCTCGAGCATCTCTTCGTACGAGATGCGGTCCAGCTTGCGGGCGCGCGCGCAGAGGTTCGGGTCGGTCGTGTAGACGCCGTCGACGTCCGTGTAGATCTCGCACGCGTCGGCCTTGAGCGCGGCCGCCAGGGCCACCGCCGTCGTGTCCGAGCCGCCGCGCCCGAGGGTGGTGATGTTGCCCTCTTCGTCGATGCCCTGGAACCCGGCCACGACGCCGATCTCGCCCGCCTTGAGGCTCTCGCGCAGCTTCTTGTCGTCGATGGACTTGATGCGCGCGTTGGCGAACGCCGAGTCGGTCAGGATGCGCACCTGATGGCCGAGGAAGCTGCGCGCCTTGCCCTTCTGCTCCTGGATCGCGAGCGCGAGCAGACCGACCGTGACCTGCTCGCCGGTCGAGACCACGACATCCTGCTCGCGCTGGTTCGGCTTGGACGAGAGCTCGTTGGTCAGCTTGAGCAGACGGTTCGTCTCGCCGCTCATGGCCGAGACCACCACCACCACGTCGTGCCCGGCCTTGCGCGCCGCCACGCAGCGCCTCGCGACGTTGCGGATGCGATCGAGATCACCGACGGACGTGCCGCCGTACTTCTGGACGATGAGTGCCAAGACGGATCTTCCGCGGTTGTCTGCCTGCTGCCTGACGTCCGGAGGCCCGGACGCCGGCAGGTCGGGCTAGAAGCGCCCCGAGAGGCCCAGCATCGCGCCGCCCTCGATGGGGCCGACGCCGAAGCCAGTGATCGACGCGGTGGGCGCCGGAGGAGGCGGCAGGTCGTTCGAGCCGGTGAAGCCCGGGCCGTCGTAGTCCGCGTCCTTCTTCTTGTCGTTGCCCTTGGCCGGCTTGCTGCCGCCGCTCTTGGACGGAGCCGGGCCCGCGTCATCCGAGCCGCCCTCGACGAAGTAGAGCGCCACGCCGCCGGCGAGCAGCACCGCGCCGCCGATGGTGAGGATGGTGGCCTTGGTGCCGAGCGACTTGTTCGCGTCCGAGTGCTGCGCGATGGCCTGCGTGTTGGACACCGTGGTCTGTCCGCCCGGCCCGGTGGTGCCCGCGATCTGCGTCTTGAGCGCGTCGTCCTCGCTCTTCACCGCGAGGCCCGCCAAGAGGCCGCCCGTGAGCATGCCCAGGCCGACGCCGCCGGCCACCCAGGTCCAGATGCGCCCGCCGCCGCCGCTGCTGCACGAGGGGCACGACCCGCCGCTCGGACGCGCCGTGGTGCCGCTGCCCGTGGAGGGCTTGTTGGTGCTCTGCGTGACCGCCGGGGGAGGAGGAGGCGCCTCTTCGCCGAGCTTGAGCGCGAACGGCTTGTCCGGATCGCCGGCGCGCGCGGGGCCGTTGCCGAAGTCGTCGTAGGCCTCGAGGTAGTAGTCGACCGTGTCGGTCTTGTACGGGATCGTCACCTCGTACATGTCCTTGCCCGTCTTGGACTTCTTCATGTCGATCGGCTTCTCGTACGGCCCCGGGCCATAGCGGAAGAAGATCTGCGGGTAGAACTTGCTCTCGTCGGTGAACTTGGCCGTGATGGTGACGGCCTTGCCCTTGGGGAGCGACCCGGGCGCCGGGGGCGTGTGGGTGATGACAGGAGGCGTCACGTCATCGGCCCGGGCGGCCGGGGCGAAAGCGAGAAGCGCGAGGGAGGCAGCGAGGACGGTCGAGAGCGCCCGCATGTGGAGATCCTTTCAAGGAAGATCCAGCGCGGAAACACTAGTCCACTGAATGGGGCGGTGACAATCAAGAAGGTGATCGCTTGGTGGACGGTGCCCCCGGCAAGCCCGAATCCGAGGTTGGTGCTAGAAAGCGCGCCCATGCAGATCCTCTTGGAC
>JAFEBC010000461.1 GCA_018266095.1 Deltaproteobacteria bacterium | reverse complement strand
GGACTCGCCGGGCAACAGCGGGACCTCGAGCGTCGCGGGCGTGGCGGCAGGCGAGCGGCGCACCACCTCGGTCTGCACTTCCCACGTGAGCCCGAGCACAAGCGCGCGGCGCACCTCGGCGAACGCAGGGAGCTGTCCGGGCTCGAGCTTGCCCTGCGGGGTCCCTCGCTGCTTGCGGGTGAGCTGCAGCGACTCCTCGGTGGTGCCGTCGGGGTGCAGGCCGTCGAGCGTGAAGCCCTCGAGGTGCGCCTCGACGCGGTGCGGACGCAGCGGCAACGCGAGCTGTACGGAGTCGCGCGGCGGAATCGGGCCGGAGAGCTCGGCGGTGTGCAGGCCCTCGGGCACGAGCACGTAGAGCGAATCGCCGCTGCGCAGGAGCGCTTTGGCGGGCGCGCCGTCGAGCAGCACGCGCTCGGGAGTCCACTGCGCTGCGCTCCCCGGCAGCGGCACCGCGAGCTGCGCGGCCGCGGCGATCTCGAACTTCAGCTTGAGCTGGCCCCCGGATGCATCGACCACCAGCTTGGGGCTCTGCGCGCAGTCGGGCATGCACGCGGGCCGCTCGGTGAGCTTCTGGCGCAGCTGCGTCAAGAGGTCGTCGGAAGGCATGCCGTGCACGTCGGCGTCGGCGCGCGCGCCCGCTGGGAGCAGGAGCACAATCACGGCGGCGGTGGCGGCGAAGGTCGAGCTTCCGGGAGCGCCCGGAGACGACGGCCCTTCCTCCGGCGGCCCTTCGCGGCGCCGCAGGATCACGACGGCGAACAGCGCCGCCAGCAGGAGCACGCGCAGGAACGAGAGCACGAGGTTGGCCCACGGCGGCAGGAGCCAGAGCACGAGCTTCGCCGACTTCTCGACGGGCCCGCTCCAGTGCAGCGTGATCTGCCGCCAGGTCCAGTTGGGCATGCCGGTGCCCGTCTGCACGATGGCCTGCGGGTCGATGTTCTGCATCTGGCGCTGCGCGTTCTGCGCGTAGACCTGCTGCGAGCCGAGCTTGGCGGAGCCGCTCCCGCGCCCGAGGCTGCCGATCTGGCCTGAGCCGGAGACCACACCGCCGAGCGCGGCGCCGAGCGCTTGCCCGAGGACCCCTTCGTCGCGCGCGGCAGCATTGGGCGCAGCCTTGTGGGCGACCTTCTTCTTCATCATGGCGTTCGGCGCCAGGAACGTCTGCGCGGGCGCTGCGTCCATCCCGGATATATCCGGGACGCCAGCCTCGTTCTCAGGAGGAGGGGGTGCCAGCGCGCGCGAGACGAGCGAATTCGAGCGGTAGTACTCGATCGACGCGGATTCTTCACCTTCGTCGACGCGGTTCTCGACCGAGGGCGTGAGACCGCTGCGCAGGTGCGTGACCGAGAAGGGCACCAGCAGGATCGCGAGCACTGTCCACGTGGCCACACGCGCGATGTTGAGCAGCTTCGCCGCGATCCCCGCAGGCACCACGCGCAAGAGCGCCTCGGCGACGAGCGGCGCGAGCCAGGCCCAGCGCGGCGCGCCCTCGGGCAGCGAGAGGCCGAGCGTAACGAACGCGAGGATGCCGAAGCGCACGCCGAACAGCTTCCCGGCCGCGAGCGCGACCATCAGGACCACGAAGAGATCGAGCAGAGACCAGCGCTGCAGCCACGTCTGCGACACTTCATCCACGCCGCCCGCGTGCACGAGGCGCCAGCCGGGCGGCATGTTGAGGTTCACGCTGAGCGAGTTGACGTCGTGATCCCAGCCCACCGCGGGCAGCGCGGACACGGAGCCATCGAGGCGGCTCTCTGCCGACATGGCGAAGCGTCCCGAGCGCACCTCCACGCCTGGCGCCGCGGCTTCACTCGTGCGGGTGATGAGCTGATCCTCGCCGCCGATCATGGCGCGGCCGAGCTGCTGCGGCGCCTGCATCTCCAGCCGCCAGCTCCGCGAGAGCGTGCCGCTGAGCGCGTCGATCGAGGTGGCGCCCTTGCCGTCGAAGTCGAGCCAGATGGTGCGCGTGAGATCGACCTTGTCCGGCGCGGGATCGGCGTCGCCGCGGCGCTGTTCGGCGAACGTGAGCGACTCGCCGGGTCGCACGCGATAGGCCGGCAAGCGCTTCCAGTCGTCATCGAGCCGCGTCTGCGCCGCATCGATCTGCGGCAGCCCCTGCACCTCCGCGAGCCGCAGCGAGGGCACCGCCGAGTAGACCCAGATCTCCTCGGGCGCCCACTGCTGGCCCTCGGGCTGCGCCTCGAGCGCGAGCTTCTGCAGTGGGCCGTCGTGACGCGCCTCGATCGACACGCGGAACGTCCCTGGCCGCACCTGCACGCGCAGGCGCCCATCGGGCTCGAGGCGCGCAGGCAGCGGGCTGTCCAGCGAGAGCGGCACGAAGCCGTCGAGCAGCGCGCGGCCCAGGAGCACCTCGCGGTTCTTGCCCGAGATCTCCAGCTTGAGCCGCGTGATCACGCGCGTGGGCACGTCGTCGACGATCTGGCGGAACACGGTGAGCTCGACGCGGTTCTCCTCGGCGGCCTCGTCCTCGCCTTCGCGCTGCAGCCACAAGAGGCCCGAATCCTCGAGCACCGGAAACGGCACGCTCTTCCCGCGCAGCGTGAGCGAGACGAGGCCCGTCTCCGGCGGCACCGAGATCGACTCCGGCAGTTCGGTCCACGCGAACGTGCCCGTGATCACGTGATCGCCCGCGGTCAGCCAGAGCACCGGCGCGCCGTCACGCGCGATCACCGCGCCGCCCTTGCCGTCCACCTTCACGTCGTTGGGCCAGTGCTCATCGCCGCCCGGGAGCGGCACGAAGCCGTCGACGAACGAGCGCGCGCTCTCGCTGAACCGGCCGCTCTTCGCGTCGAGCGAGAGCTCCAGCCGCGTCACGAACTTGCAGCCCGCGGCCTCGGTCCCGATGTCGTCGTCGGCCACGTCGTTGCCCAGGAGCGTCGGGCACTGCAGGCCCTCGTGTCCGTGCAGGGCCCACGCCGTCCACGACTTGAGCGGATCGGGGACCTTGTCCTTGGGCAGCGGGCCAGCGAGGGCGGGAGACGACAGCGCGACGCACGCGCAGAGCGCGACGACGATCGGACGCATCATGGGAGGGACTCCTGAGCGCTGCAGGGATCGTGAACATACCAACAGTCGCTCGCGCGAGACAGAAGGCCCGGGCGGGCCGCTTGCACTCCGCACATGACGCCTGCGCGGGCTCACGCTACGATCCGGCGCCATGCCTTTCACCGTCAGCGCCGCACAGAAGAAGCGCCTGCGCGAGATCGACCGCGCCATCGAGGACCGCTACCCGTACCTGGCCGCCGACGAAGCGCGCAAGGCTGTCGGCCGCGGCCGCGATCCCACGCTCGGCTTCGGCATCACGCCCGCGTCGATCGTGGTGCACATCCTGAAGGCCGCCAAGGCCACCAAGCGCGACATCTTCTTCGACATCGGCGCCGGCCCTGGCAACTGCGTCTTGGGCGCGGCGCTGTTCGTGCGCGAATCGCACGGCGTGGAGGTGCTGCCCAAGTTGGCCGCGCTGGGCACCTCGGCCAAGCGCGAATTGAAGATCAAGAACGCGCGCATCCACGTGCGCGAATTCCAGAAGACGAACCTCTCGAAGGGCACGATCTTCTTCTGCTACTCGACGTGCTTCAACAAGCAGATCATGCTCGAGCTCGGCGACGCCATCGCGGCCGCACCGGACGGCGCGCGCGTGTTCACGGTGTCGCAGGCGCTGCCGCATCCGGCCTTCGAGATCGTGTGGCGCAAGGAGCTGTCGTGGGGCCGCGGCAAGGGCACGCGCAGCCTGTTCTATCAAGTGCGCAAGCCGCGTCCGCTGTCGGGCACACGTCGAGGTGCGCGGAAGGCCGCGCGGCGTTAGCCTCGGCAGACCGTGACCAAGCGCTCCTTGACCATCCGGCGGCTGTTGTCGCTGGCCCGCCCCGAACGCAATCGGCTCCTGCTCGGGACCTTCTTCCTCTTGCTCGGCTCGGTCGCGGGCCTCTTGTATCCGCAGGGGATCAAGCAGGTCATCGACGGCGCGGCCTCGCCGGCTGCGCGTACGCAGATCGATCACGCGGCCATCTTCATGGGCATCATCGCGCTGGCGCAGGCGGCGGCGATCGGCCTGCGCGCGGTGCTCTTCTCGGTGGCCGGCGAGAGCGTGGTCACGCGGCTGCGCGAGCAGTTGTACCGGCGCATCCTCGATCAGGAGATCGCCTTCTTCGACGAGCGGCGCACGGGCGAGTTGACGAACCGGCTCGCGAGCGACACCACGGTCTTGCAGAGCGCGGTGAGCGCGAACATCTCCATGGTGCTGCGCAACGGCGCGCAGGTGCTGGGCGGCGTGGGGTTCCTCTTCTGGACCTCGCCGATCCTGACGCTCTTGATGCTGGCGGTGGTGCCACCGATCGCGATCGGCGCCGTGCTCTATGGCCGCGGCATCCGCAAGCTGTCCAAGGACGTGCAGGACGCGCTGGCGCAGAGCAACGAGGTGGCCGAGGAGAGCATCTCCGGCATCCGCACCGTGCGCGCGTTCGCGGCGGAGAACAACGAGGGGAATCGCTACGCCTCCGCGGTGTGGCGCTCGTTCGGCCTGGCGCAGAAGCGGGCGCGCGCGGGCGGATTCTTCATCAGCGGCGCCACCTTCGCGGGCTTCGGCGCGGTGGCGCTCGTGTTCTGGTACGGCAGCCGCCTCGTGGCGCAGGGCGCGCTCACCGTGGGCCAGCTCTCGAGCTTCCTCGTCTACACGCTCATGGTCGCCTTCGCGCTCGGCGCGCTCGCGGATCTGTGGGCCGACTTCATGAAGGCGCTGGGCGCGGCCGAGCGCGTGTTCGAGATCCTCGATCGCAAGCCGGAGATCGCGCCGACCGGCGGCCTCGCGCCCGGACGTCCGCGCGGGCACCTGGGCTTCCATCAGGTGTGGTTCGCGTATCCCACGCGCAAGGACGTGCCGGTGCTGCGCGGGCTCGAGCTCACGCTGAAGGAAGGCGAGGTGGTCGCGCTGGTGGGCGCGTCGGGCGCGGGCAAGTCCACGGTGGGCTCGTTGATGTTGCGTCTCTACGATCCCACGCTGCCGAGCGCGCACGTCGCGCCGGGAACGAAGACAGGTGAGATCACGCTCGACGGCATCGATCTGCGCGAGCTCGATCCGCAGTGGCTGCGCCGGCAGATCGGCACCGTGGCGCAGGAGCCCATCCTCTTCAGCGCGTCGATCGCCGAGAACATCCGCTACGGCAAGCCGGAGGCCACCGACGCCGAGATCGAGGCCGCGGCGCGCGCGTCGCATGCGCACGACTTCGTCAGCAAGTTCCCGCAGGGCTACGCCACGCTGGTGGGCGAGCGCGGCGTGCAGCTCTCAGGAGGCCAGAAGCAGCGCGTGGCCATCGCGCGCGCCGTGCTCAAGGATCCGCGGATCCTCTTGCTGGATGAGGCGACGAGCGCGCTCGACGCCGAGAGCGAATCGCTCGTGCGCGACGCGCTGGAGAAGCTGATGAAGGGCCGCACCACGCTCATCATCGCGCACCGGTTGTCGACGGTGGTGGGCGCGGATCGCGTGGTGGTCCTCGACGGCGGCAGCGTGGTCGAGAGCGGGCGCCACGCGGAGCTCATGCAGCGCGAGGGGCCGTACAAGAAGCTGGTGGAGAAGCAATTCCAACTGGCCTGAGCGCCGCTAGCTGATCCCCGCGCCGCGCAAGAAGGTCGCCGCCGCCACCGAGAAGTAGATGACGAGGCCCGACACGTCGGACAGCGTGGCCACGAACGGCGCGCTCGCGCTGGCGGGGTCGAACCCGAGCTTGCGCAGGATGAACGGGAGCAGCGCGCCGACCACGGTGCCGAAGGCGACGACGCCGATGAGGCTGGCGAACACGGTGGTGGCGAGCAGCCAGTGGTGGTCCGGATAGCTGCCGAACACGAAGTGCCACAGCGTGATGCGCGCGAAGCCGATGCAGCCGAGGAAGAAGCCGAGCGAGAAGCCCGAGCCCAGCTCGCGCCGCACCACGCGGAACCAATCGCGCAGCGTGATCTCGCGCAGCGCCATGGCGCGGATGACGAGCGAGGTGGCCTGCGAGCCGGAGTTGCCGCCCGACGAGATGATGAGCGGCGTGAAGAGCGCGAGCACGACCGCCTTCTCGATCTCCTTCTCGAAGAAGCCCATCGCCGTCGCCGTGAACATCTCGCCGACGAAGAGCACCGCGAGCCAGCCCGCGCGCTTCTTGATCATCGCCCAGAAGCTGATCTGCAGATACGGCTCGCCGAGGGCTTCGGTGCCGCCCATCTTCTGGATGTCCTCGGTGGCCTCTTCCTCGACCACGTTCACCACGTCGTCGGCGGTGATGATGCCCTTGATGCGCCGCTCGGCGTCGACCACGGGCATGGCCAGGAACTTGGTCTTGGCGAAGAGCTGACCGACCTGCTCCTGGTCCATCTCCTCGGGGATGCTGTGCACCTCGGTGTGCATCACCTCGCGCACGATCTGGCTCGGCTCGGCCGTGAGCAATTCGCGGAACGACACGACGCCGAGGATGCGCTGCTCCTGATCGAGCACGTACACGTAGTAGATGGTGCCGATCGATTCGCGCGACTGCTTGCGCAGGTACGTGACCGCCTCGGCGATGGTCATCTCCGGACGCAGCCGCCCGAAGCGCGTGCTCATCAGGCCGCCGGCGTGATCCTCGGCGTACGCGAGCAGCGCCTGCACCTCGCGCTTGGTGGTCTCGTCGAGCAGCCCGAGCAGCATGTCCTTGTTGGCCGCGCCCGCCTCCTGCACGAGGTCGGCCACGTCGTCGGGCTCGAGCAGACGGAGCCACGAGCGCCGCTCGGCCTGCGGGAGGTCGAGCAACAGGTGCGCCTGATCGCGCGCGCCCAGCTCGAAGAAGAACTCCTCCGCGGTGTCGCGCGGCAGCGCGCGCAGGGCCTGCACGCGATCGGCGCGCGCGAGGACATGCCAGGCGTCGCGCAGATCCTCCACGCTGTACGCGTCGTCATCCTGCGGCGGCGGCGCGACAGGGAGGGGCGTCGTCGGCTGCTGGTCGGGCATGGTGGACCTCGAGCGATGGAGTGTCGCCTCAACGTGCGCGCCCTATACGCCTTTGCGTCCGGGCAGGCAAACAAGACTCGCGTCTCTGTCGTCGAGGAGAACGTGCGCTACGATCGGGCCATGATCAAGCGCTTCGCCAGCCTCGCCGCCGTGACCTGCCTGTCGCTCGCGTTCGCTGCGCACGCACAATCGAGGCGCGTGCAGCCGCTCGATCACGGCCAGGACGATCGCGAGGACATCCCGCCCGCCAAGGCCGCAGAGCTGGGCTTTCACCTCTCGATCGCGCCCGGCGTCTACCTGCCCAGCGACGGCAGCCCCGCCGGATTCTCGCTCTCTGCCAGCGGCCGCTACGGCCTCGATCTCGGGCGCTGGGTGATCTCGCCGGGCGCGTCGCTGCAGCTCGATCTCTCCGATCCCTCGCTGCTCGCGGTGGTGCCCACGGTGCGCGTCACCTTCCCCATCGGCATCTTCGGCCCCTTCGTGCAGGGCGGCCTCGGCTTCGCGCACGTCTTCGGGGACTTCCCCGCGTCGAGCCCGATGTACCAGGCGGGCGGCGGCTTCGTGTTCGCGCTGCAGCGCTGGCACCTCGGCCTCGAGGTCATGTACGCGACCGCGCCGGACGTGGGCTACAGCGCGTGGCTCATCGCGCCGATCATCGCGTATTAGCGTCCGCGGCCCCGGGACGCAGGGAGAGTTGCGCCTCCTGGAGGCCAGCGGCACGACCGGCACCTCGCGTCCGCGAGGTGCTTGGGACTCCGTTCAACGTGCGGTGCTGCCGCGCGCTCAAGTCGGCGCAATCTCTCCCTGCGCCCCGGGGCCGCTCTTGGTCCGGGTGGGTGTGGTGCCGTCCCTAAAATTGCACTTGCCGCGCGACCGCCTTCTTCACCTTCGCGATGTAGTCACGCCGCGGCATCGGCTCGCACCCGAGCAGCGCCAGGTGGTCCGTCATCACCTGCACGTCGAACAGGTCGAACCCCTGCGCGCGCAGCCGCTCGGCCATGCGCGCGAACGCGATCTTCGAGCCGCCCGTCTCCGCGTGGAACATCGACTCGCCCGCGAACAGCGCGCCCACCGCGAGGCCGTACAGCCCGCCCACGAGCCGCTTGCCGCGCGCGCGCTCCAGATTGTTCTCGGCCTCGTCCGGCGTGACCGGCCGCCACACCTCGATCGAGTGGCCCCAGCCCATCTGGTGCAATTGCAGATACGTGGTGAAGAGGTCGAGCGTGATCCACGTGCCGTGCCCCGGCCGCGTACCGCACGCGCGCATCACGCCCTCGAAGTCCTCGTCGAAGGTCACGGTCCAGCCCTGCGCCTCGCCGTCCTTCATCGCGCGCTTCACCGTGCGCGGCCACGCCTCCGCCTTGTGCAGCGGGAACGTCGCGCGCGGATCCGGGCTCGCCCACGGCACCTTCCCGGGACGGCTGGGCCAGGGAAAGATGCCCACGCGGTACGCCTGCAGCACCAGGCTCGGATCGAGGGACCGCGTGACGAACGCGACCCACTCCTCGCCGAGCTCGGTGGCGTCAGGAATCCGCGCGCGCGTCTTCGGCGGTTCGATGGGCGGCCAAGGCGTCGGAGGCATGTTCATCGCTCTCGCCCGAATCTACACCGGTGGGTGCTTCGTGCAGTTCATCAGCCACGGCGCGTCGGCCAGCGCGCGCGGATCCAGCTCCTCGCCGCACACCGCGCAGCGCCCGTACTCCTCGGTGCCGAAGGCCTTGATGGCGCGGTCGATCGCGTCCAGCCAGCGACGCAGCCGCAGCTCGGGATCCTCCTTCGGATCCTTCGGCGGCGGCAGCGAGGCGAGGTTCACTTCCTTCTTGTCGAGGAGCGCCGACAGCATCGCTGCCACCTCGGCGCCCTTCTTCAAGAGCTGCTTCTTCCAGGCCGGATCCGCGTTGAGCACGCCGCGGACTGTACATCCGCGGCGCGCGCGATCGACAGCTTCCTGCTGGCCTTACAACTTGACCGTCTCGCCGATCTTGAGCTCGTGCAGCTTGGCCTTGCTGCCCGCCGCCTTCAGCTCCTTGGCGAAGTCCGGCACCGAGCCCGTCAGCACCGGGAAGGTGGCGAAGTGCATGGGGATGACCTGCTTGGGTTGCACCGCGTTCACGGCCAGCGCCGCGCGCTTGGGACCCATGGTGAAGCGATCGCCGATGCACGCGAGCATCACGTCCACCGCGCCGAACTTCTTCACCAGCGCCATGTCCGAGAAGAAGTCCGTGTCACCCGTGTGATAGATGCGCGGCCCGTTCGCGATGGAGATGACGAAGCCGCCCGCCGCGCCGCCCGGGTACGTCACGCCGTCCGTGCCCGTCAGGTCGGCCGCGTGCACCGCGGGGATGAACGCCACCTTCACGTCGCCGTCGAGGAGCGAGATCTCGCCGCCGAAGTAGCCGGTGGTGTCGAAGCCGAACTGCTCCTTCGGGATGCCGCCGTGCGCGACGAGCGCGTTGCCGAGATCGAACGTGGTCACGAGCTTCGCGCCCGTGGCCTTCGCGATCGCCGCCGCGTCGCCGACGTGATCGAAGTGTCCGTGCGTGATGAGGATGAGGTCGCCCTTGGTGATGCCGGCGAGGTCCTCCTTGCCCGTCTTGTTGAGCGGGTTCTGCAGCCACGGATCCACGAAGAGGATGTGGCCCTTGGGCGTGACGATCTTGAACGCGGCGTTGCCGTACCAGGTCAGCTCGGTGGCGGCCGTCGTCTTGGGTGCAGCGGCCTTGGCGGGCGCGGCCTTCGCCTCGGCGGGCTTGGCGTCATCGGCGCGCGCGGACGGCGCCAGCGAGAGTGCAGCGAGGAGCAGCGAGAGTGCGAGCGTGGAGCGCATGAGGTCCTCCTCTGGGATGTGAAACAGGGTTGTACGACTGGTGTTGTGCGATCGAGATCGTGCAGCGACCCACATCGGATGCCGCGAGCGGCGATTGGGAGCGCAGCCTCCCTGATCCATGACACGGCGCGTGAATTCCTGACTCTGGAACTCGTGCTATTGGCACCGCCCCATGGCCACCACCTTCGACAGCCAGACCCGACACATTCGCCGCGAAGACGCCCTCGACTATCACTCGGGCGGCCGCAAGGGAAAGATCGAGGTCGTCCCCACCAAGCCCGTCGCCACCGCGCGCGATCTGGCGCTCGCGTACAGCCCGGGCGTCGCCGAGCCGTGCCTGGAGATCGCGAAGGACGCCGATCTCTCCTTCAAGTACACGGCGCGCGGAAACCTCATCGGCGTGATCTCGAACGGCACCGCGGTGTTGGGCCTGGGCGACATCGGCGCCGCAGCGGGCAAGCCCGTGATGGAGGGGAAGGGCGTCCTCTTCAAGAAGTTCGCCGACATCGACGTGTTCGATCTGGAGGTGGCCGAGAAGGATCCCGACGCGTTCTGCCGCGTGGTGCGCGCGCTGGAGCCCACCTTCGGCGGCATCAACCTGGAGGACGTGAAGAGCCCCGAGTGCTTCATCATCGAGCGCCGGCTGCGCGCCGAGATGAACATCCCGGTGTTCCACGACGACCAGCACGGCACCGCGATCATCACGGGCGCCGCGCTCCTCAACGCGCTGGAGGTGGTCGGCAAGCGCATCGACGCTGTGCGCGTGGTCTTCGTGGGCGCGGGCGCGGCGGCGGTCGCGTGCGCCGAGCAGTACGTGCGGCTGGGCGTGCCGCGCGCGAACATCTCGCTCTGCGACAAGTTCGGCCTCGTCTACAAGGACCGCCCCGAGGACATGGACGAGTGGAAGGGCGCGTTCGCGCAAGGGCACGAAGCGCAGACGCTCGCGCAAGTGGTCGAGGGCGCGGACGTGCTCGTGGGCCTCTCGGTCGCGGGTGCCATCTCGCGCGCGATGGTGAAGTCGATGGCGCTCGATCCGATCGTGTTCGCGCTGGCGAACCCGACGCCCGAGATCCTCCCTGATGAAGTGAAGGCCGAGCGCCCCGACGCGATCGTGGCCACGGGCCGCAGCGACTTTCCCAACCAGGTGAACAACGTGCTCGGCTTCCCGGGCATCTTCCGCGGCGCGCTCGACGTGCGCGCCAAGGCCATCAACGAGGACATGAAGCTCGCGGCCTCGCGCGCGTTGGCCCAGCTCGCGCGCCAGGACGTCCCCGAGAGCGTCAGCGCCGCGTACGGCGGCCACGCGTTCTCGTTCGGCCGCGACTATCTGATTCCCAAGCCGTTCGATCCGCGCGTGCTGTTGTGGGTCGCGCCCGCGGTGGCCAAGGCCGCGATCGAATCCGGCGTGGCCCGCATCGCGCTCGACATCGGCGACTACACGGACCAGCTCCGCAAGCGTCAGGGCCGCACGTATGAGGTGATGGGCGTGGTCAACGCGCGCGCGCGCCAGAAGCTCACGCGCATCTGCTTCCCCGAGGGAAACCACACGCGCATCCTGCGCGCCGTGCAGTCGCTGGCCGACGAGCGCATCTGCCGCCCCGTGCTGCTCGGCAACCGCGACGAGATCCTCGCCCGCGCCGCCGACGCGCGCTTGCACGGCATCGAGGACCTCGAGATCATCGACCCGCTCAAGAGCCCCGACTACAACGACTACTGCCAGCTCTTCTACGAGCTGCGCCAGCGCTCGGGCGTCTCGTGGGCCGAGGCCGTGTACCGCGTGCGCCAGCGCAACGTCTTCGCCGCGCTGATGCTGCGCGAGGGCGTCGTCGACGGTCTCGTGACCGGCATGACGCGCACGTACCCCGAGGCCATCCGCCCGTCGCTCGAGGTGATCAAGACGCAGCCCGGCCGCCGCGCGAGCGGCACGTACATCCTCGCGTTCAAGGAGGGCGTGAAGCTCCTCGCCGACTGCACCGTGAACGCGGACCCGAACGCCGAGGAGCTCGCCGACATCGCCATCAGCACGGCAGAGCTCGCGCGCGCCTTCGAGCTCACGCCGCGCATCGCCATGCTCAGCTACTCGAACTTCGGCACCGACGGCGGCGGCTCACCCGCGAAGGTCCGCAAGGCCGTCGAGCTCGTGCGCCAGAAGCGCCCTGACTTGGAGATCGAAGGCGAGATGCAGGTCGACCCCGCCGTGGTCCAGAGCGTGCGCGAGCAGGACTTCCCCTTCGCGCGCCTCACCGCCGACGCGAACGTGCTGGTGTTCCCCGACCTGAACAGCGGCAACATCGGCTACAAGCTGCTCTGGCGGCTCGGCGGCGCGGAGGTGATCGGCCCCGTGCTCATGGGCATGAACAAGCCCGTGAACGTGCTGCAGCAGGGCTCGAGCGTGCAGGACGTGATCAACCTGGCGGCGATGACTGCGGTGCGCGCGCAGGGGGCGCTGACGTACTGAGTCCGAGCAAGAGCAACTGCCAAAGCTTCACAGGAAGGAAGAAAGGAAGGGTGTTCCGATCGTTGTCCTCGCTCGTTCCTGTGAAGCAGTTGCTTTTTCGGACCTGACTTCCTACGGCATCAGGAAGTCGCGCACGACCGCCATGTGCTGCATGTTGCTCGCGCCCGAGTCCGTCTGCAGCGCCGGCGCCAGCGCACCGGCCGGCAGCGTCCGCGTGTCCGCGATGAACCCCGACGCCAGCGTCACGCCCGCGATGGTGATCGCCTGCTCGCCCGAGCGCAGCTCCGGATCCGCGAGCACCCAATCGTAGGTCTTGTTCCGGTTCTGGTTCGTGTTGTGGTTGCCCTTCACGTCAGCCGGATACGGCCCCGCCGTGTCCACCACAGTCGCCAGGCCCTTGACCGCGTTGTCGTTCGCGTTCGGCGCGTTGAAGTCGCCGCCCATGACGAGCAGGTCCGCCGTCGGGATCGCCTTGGTGATGTCCGCGATCAGCGCCGCCGCCTCGCCCTTGTGCGAGCCGGTCGACGTGTGCAGGTGCAAGCTGATGGCCCAGAGGAACCGCTTGCTGGGGAGCTGGATCTTGGCCCACGCGAACGCGCGATCCGGCACCGCCGAGTCGGCCCACGACCCCGACGCGACGATGGGGTAGCGCGAGATGACGCCGTTCGGAATGTGGTACGTCGCCGCCTCGCGGTAGTACGTGAACCCGCTGCCGAACGTGGTGGTGACGAAGTTCTGGATCTCCGCCGTCGAGTTCTTCCCGACGTTGAACTCCTGCAACAGCGTCACGTCCGGCTTGAGCCCCTGCAGGATGCGGACGCCCGGCCCTTCGTACCCCTGCGAGTTCCCGCTGGTGAGGTTCGCGGCCACCACGCGGAGCTTCGGCGCGAGGTCGTCAGAGGTGGAGTCGAGCGCGTTCTCCTGCCCGCAAGCGGCGGCGAAGAGAGCGAGCACGAGCGCGCAAGCAGCGCGCAGACCGGGGGCGTTTCGGGCGGCGATCGGGGACACGCAAAACCTCAGGGGTTCGTGGTCGACGAGGGTCGTCCTGCAGACATCTGTCACTCGGTGGTGCGGCGCGTCAGTAGCCGGGATGTACAGGTGGTGGACATCGGTCGGCTGCCTGATCCGACGAAGGTCTCCGGGGCTCAAGGGAGGCATGTTCACTCCTCGAGAAGCGCGCACTACCCCTGCAACTTCCCCAGCGCGCTCGCGAAGTCGGGCCGCAAGGTCAGCACCTCCGCGAGCGGATCGAAGCCCAGCTTGGCCACGCGCGCCGGCACCGTCTTCAGCGTGAACGCCTTCGGGTCCAGCCGCTCATCCACCTCGTCCCACAGGAGCGGCGTCGACACCTGCGCGCCGGCGACCGGCCTGGCGCTATACGGGCCCGCGATCGTCTTGCCGCGGCCGTTCTGCAGGAAGTCCAGGTAGACCTTGCCCATGCGCTGATCCAGCGGGCGCGCGATGGTGGCGATGTCCGACAGCTTCGCCTCCATCAGCCGCGCGAGCAGCTCACCGAAGGCCTTGCACTCCGCCTGCGTCATCTGACCGCCGAGGGGGACGAGCAGGTGCAGGCCGGCCTGGCCGCTCGTCTTGCAGAACAGCGGCAGGCCGAGCGCGTCGCAGCGCTCCTTCAAGGTGAGCGCGCAGCGGACCACGTGCGCGAAGGGCGCGCCCTTCGGGTCGAGATCGATCACGCACCAGTCCGGATGGTCCGGCGTGTCCACGCGCGCCGCGGGCAGGTGCAGCGGGATGGACGCGAGGTTCGCCACCCAGAGGAGCGTGTCGAGCTCGTCGCAGATCACGGCCTCGTGGTGGCCCTTCGCGCGATCCATGTCCGCGAGCGCCACGCGCACCCAGGGCGGCGTGTGGTCGGGCGCGTTCTTCTGGAAGAACGACTTGCCGTGGATGCCGTCGGGGTAGCGCGTGAGCGTGACGGCGCGGCCGCGGAGGTAGGGCAGGAGCACCGGCGCGATGGCCCGGTAGTAGTTGATGAGATCGCCCTTGGTGATGCCCTCCTCGGGCCAGAGGGGCTTGGTGAGGTTCGAGAACTTCACCTTCGAGGGGGCGTTCGGGTTGGCGTGAGCGATGGCGTTGGCGTTTGCGTTTGCGTTTGCGTTGGCGTTGGCGTTCGCGTTGGCGTCTGCGTTCGCGTTGGCGTCTGCGTTCGCTCCTGCGTTCCCGTCCGCGTCGAGACGCGCGTTCTCCTCGGTCTTCTCCCTCGCCGCGAGCTCTGCGCCCGGGTCCCAACAATCCTGCGCCCGCTTGTCCGTTCGCAGGCTCAGGAACACCGGCTGGCGCAGGAGACCGTCATCGGTGACCTCCTTGAAGCGCACCTCGCACGCGTACATCGGCTCGACCCACACGTCGTGGCGCGACTTGGGCGCGCCCGTGCAAGGCGGCGTCTTGCGCGCGTGCGGCTCGAGCAACTTCACCATCTCGTCGACTTGCTTCTCGCGGAAGCCGCTGCCGGCGCTGCCCCGGTAGACGTAGCCGCTGCCGTCGAACACCGCGAGGTGCACGGCGCCCATCGCGGAGCGGCCGCCCTGGCCACGCGAGAGGCCGACGATGGCGAAGTCTCGCGTCTCCTCGACGCGGATCTTGGTCCAATCGCGCGAGCGG
>JAFEBC010000460.1 GCA_018266095.1 Deltaproteobacteria bacterium | reverse complement strand
GAGGAGAAGCTCAACGAGAACCTCTTCCGCTCGGTCGACGAGCTCGAGCTCTCGGTCCGCTCGGCCAACTGCCTGCAGAACGCCAACATCAAGACCATCGGCGACCTGGTGCAGAAGACCGAGGCGGAGATGCTCAAGACCAAGAACTTCGGCCGCAAGTCGCTGAAGGAGATCAAGGAGATCCTGGCGGAGATGGGCCTCGCGCTGGGCATGAAGCTGGACAACTGGCCGCCCAAGGCGCCCGCCGTTTCGGCCGCGCCGGTCATGAAGCAGTAGACGGCCACGCGCCGCACACCTAGGAGAGCACCATGTCGCGCCACATGAACACCGGCCGCAAGCTGAGCCGGAACACGAGCCACCGCAAGGCCCTGCTGGACAACCTCATCCGCGCGGTGATCCTCGAGGAGTCGATCCGCACCACGACGCCCAAGGCCAAGGAGGCCAAGCGCGTCGTCGAGAAGATCATCACCCAGGCCCGCGTGAACACGCTGGCCGCGCGCCGCAACGTGCACCGCACGGTGCGCGACCAGGCCGCGCTAGCCAAGCTGTTCGACACCATCGGTCCGCGCTTCAAGACGCGCCCCGGTGGCTACACGCGCCTGATCCACGTGGAGAACCGCGTGGGCGACAACGCGCCTATGTCGATCCTCGAGCTCGTGGAGAAGAGCGAGAAGGCCCTTGCCGCGCCGGTCGAGACGAAGGCGGAGGCCAAGGCGGAGACGCCGGCGGCTGACGCTCCGAAGGCCGAGAAGAAGGCCAAGGCGCCCAAGGCCCCGAAGGCGAAGAAGGCCGACGGCGAGGGCGAGAAGAAGTAGTTCTCGCGAGCCGGGCCGCGAGGCTCGGGTGATTCAAGCGACGGGGCTGCGGCGAGAGCTGCGGCCCCGTTGCGTTTGGGGGGACACGCCAGGTCAATGTACCGAAATCGGGACAAGCCCGATGGCGATCGCCTTGACGAGCGTACCTAAATAGGTACAATCTGTTCCGTGATTGGGACACCCAAGCTCGGCTGTTCCTTCTTCCTGAACGAGCAGGGTCACGAGCCTGTGCGGAAGTGGCTGAAGTCGCTTCCCGCGGAGGCGATGAAGGAGATCGGCACCGACATCCTTCGTGTGCAGTGGAATTGGCCCATCTCGAAGCCGCTGGTGGATGGCTTGGGTGAAGGGCTCTATGAGGTCCGGACGAAGTTCGAGCGCGTCCAGTATCGGGTGCTCTTCTGCATCCAGGATGACTCGCTCGTGCTCCTGCACGGCTTCATCAAGAAGGCTCGCGTCGCGCCGGACGACATCGCGACGGGGCGCAAGCGGCAGGCGCTGGTTGAACTCGCAAGCAAGGCAGGTCGGAGGAAGCCATGAAGAATGAACGTGTGGGATCGTCGTTCAGCTCGTTCCTCGAAGAGGAAGGCGTGCGGGCTGAGGTGGAGTTGCGCGCGAAGAAGAAGATCATCGCGGACCAGATCCTGGCGAAGATGCAGCACGAGCGGATGACGCGCACGACGCTGGCGGCGCGGATGAAGACGAGCCGGACGGTGATCAATCGGCTTCTCGATCCCGCGGATACGAGCTTTACGTTCAGCACGCTGGCGAAGGCGTCGAGGGCGTTGGATTTGGAGCTGTTGGTGTCGCTGGAGGCGAGGCCTCGGGGATCACGCGTCCAGCCATCCAAGGCCGCCGCTCATCGCGTTCGGTGAACACGCACGGGCCCTCTTTGGCGCTACTGTCGGCGAATGCTGACCTCTGTCGCAGTCGCTGCACTGCTTCTCGACGACCCCGAACCTGAGCCTCGGAGAGCGGCGCTACTTCGGCCAGCAGCTCGAGCTGGTGACGAATGCGGTGACCGCGCAGCTCGAGGCGCACCACATCCACTGCGCGCAGGGGCTGGGAGAGACGCCCCAGTTGCCGGTCGCGCCAACGCTGGTGCGCGATTCGTGGATCTCGAAGGCCAGCATGGACGTCGGCGGTGGCGGGCTCGAGCCGCGGCAGTGGATGCTCTATCTGTCGTGCGTGCAGGAGGGGAAGGCGCCGTTCACCATGGGCGTGAGTCTCACGGCGCAAGAGCGGCTGGTGGGCGCGATGGCGGTGCTGCAGAAGCGGGAGCGGTCGCTCCTGGTCGACGGCGCCGACATCGTCATGCTGGTCGTTGGGCGATACCGCATCGTCTCTCCCGATGGCCCGCCAGCGCAGCCCCCGGCTGGGCACGGGCAGCCGCTCGCGACCGCCACGACGGCGACGGTGGTGAGCCAGAAAGGCCCGGGGCGGCCCGAGCCTGTGGACGTGCTCTCTCTCCTCGACGTGCCGGTGCTGGAGGCCACGCTGCGCGATCTGGCGAAGGTGCCGCTCCCGCGCGAGGTGCCGAGCGCGACGCCAGAAGAGCCGCAGGGTGCCGGCGAGACGCGCGAGCAGCCGCCGAAGCCGATGGTGGTGTTGGGGTTGCGCGAGGGCGCGCTCCAGCGGGCGAGCACCGAGGCGGAAGCCGCGTACTACGGCGCGCTGGTGGAGGGGGCCCAGAAGGCGCTGCAAGCGGGGCTGGCGACCAGCGGGCTCGTCTGCAAGCCGGCCGTCGACCGCGATCCGGAGACCGAGTTCGAGTCGCTGTGGCTGACGCTGGACGGCCTGGCTCCGAAGGGCTTGGAGTTCGGCGAGGAGTGCCATGGTGCGGCTGCCCAGGAGTGGTTCTTCCTGGCGCAGGTGTCGTCTCGAGGGCATGCGTCTGCGCAGGCCGACCAGATCGCGACGCCCGCCTGGCCTTCCGACGTGGCGCTGACGCGCGCGCCGTTCGAGGATCAGGTCCAGCTTCGAATCACCCTCGGGCCGCGGGTTGGTTCCCAGGCCACGCCGACGCTCCTGCCTGGGCTCCTGCGCGCCGGCGCGCTCTCGCTCCGGCTCACGGTGCCGCAATCAGAAGAGGCTGCTGCGCGGGCAGCGCTCGGGAAGATCTCGCT
>JAFEBC010000045.1 GCA_018266095.1 Deltaproteobacteria bacterium | reverse complement strand
CGACGCGCGGCTCCTGCAGGGCATCCAGGGCGTGCGCGACGACGCGCGGCTCCTGCTCTGCGGCACGAACCTGCCGCCGGCCGTGCTGGACGCGATCGGCCAGGGCGCGGACGTGAAGCACACGGACAGGCCCGAGCACCTGCGGCGCGAGGTGCACTCGTTGGCGCGGCCGCGCTCGCTGATGGTGCGGCATCAGCTCCCGGAGCTGACCGTGCTGTGGACGGGCGGCGACCGGAAGGTGCCCCTGCTCGACGTGTCCAACGGCGGCCTCTCGTTCCGGCTGGAGCTGGACGACGAGCTGGAGCGGCTGCTGCCGGGCGCGGTGCTCACGAACCTCGTGGTCGATCGCGACGGCGCGCCGGGCCTGATGGCCGAGTCGGCGGTGGTCCGCTACGTCGAGCAGGCGCAGGGGCCGAACGTGACCCCGCACTATCGCGTCGGCTGCGAGCTGCTCGCGGCGCTCCCCAGCGCCCAGCCGGTGAAGTCGTCGCGGCTCACGGACGGCGCGGCGCGGGCGGGTTTGCTCCGTGCGGCGCTCAAGGCGGGCGCGCTCTCGCTGCAGACGACCGAAGGCGACGGCGCGGCCACGCAGATCGAGTCGGGCCACGTCGACCTGGAGCACGGCGAGCTGCGGCTGCACGCGTCGCTCGTGCCCTTCGAGGCGTGGGAAGTGGTCCGCGGCACCTTCGAGCTGGGTGGCGGGTCGTACCGCTTCCTGACCAGCGTGAAGTCCGTGGATCCGCTCGTCTTGCGGCTGCCGGCGCAGATCGAGGGCGCGCACCGGCGCAGCTCGGCGCGTTGGCGTCCCGAGGGCGGCGAGCCGATCAAGGTGGAGCTGGAGTCGCCGCTGCTCCCGGGCGGTCCGGCGCGGCGCACCGTGCTCGAGATCTCGTCCACGGGCCTCTCGTTCGAGGCGCACCCCGAGTTCGACCTCTTCCCGCCCGGCATGCGGCTCACGCGCGTCGAGCTCAAGCTGGGCTCGCTCACGCTGCGCTGCCGCGGCGAGGTGAAGAACCTCCTCCCGCTCCCGCACGACACGCGGACCCTGCGCTGCGGCATCGTGCTCGAGGGACTGAGCGCCACAGAGCGCACGCAGCTCGCCGACGCGGTCATGCGGCGGCGCTTCCCGGGCCTCGCCGACGGCCAGGACCTGCCGGTCGACAACCTCTGGCAGTTCTTCCTCGACACGCGCTTCCTCTATCCCGAGAAGCTGGCCGCGCTCGGCCCGGTCGCGGGCGAGGTGCGGCAGACCTTCGAGAAGCTGCGCACGGCGGGCAGCGGGCTGTTCAAGTCGCTGGTGTTCACCGAGGGCGAGAAGGTCTTCGCGCACCTCTCGGCGGCGCGGGCGTACCGGCGCACCTGGCTCGTGCAGCACCTCGCGGGCGCGACGCGGCTCAAGGGACGCCAGGCGCCGCGCATCGTGAACCTGGGCCTGTCCGAGTACTTCGGGCAGAACACGGACCTCGAGTACGTGAAGGTCTTCTTCCGGCCCGACAACAAGTGGCCGGCGCGCGTGTTCGGCAGCTTCGCCAAGCGCATGACCGACCGGCAGCTCTCGGACCTGCGCGAGCTGCACTACCAGACGCTGCCCACGGACTGCATCCTGCCGGGGAACGACCAGATCCGCGTGATCGAGGCGGACGGCGGCGACCTCTCGGTGGTCGAGCGGCACTTCGTGGCCACCGAGCGCGGGCTGATGCTGCGCTCGGACGACCTCACGCGCGCCTCGCTGGGCATGTCGGAGCTGTCGGAGGCGTGGAAGGCCGCGGGGATGCAGCGCGAGCGGCGCGTGCTCCTCGCGCTACGCGGTGACGAGCCGGTGGGCTTCGCGCTTGCGGAGATCTCCTCGCCGGGACTCAATCTGTCCGAGCTGCTCTCGGCCTTCCGCCTCGTCGTCCTGCCCTCGGCTGTCGAGGGGGACGACGCGTTCACCGCGGCCGAGAAGTCGGCGCAGATCCGCCAGCAATTGGTGCGCGCCGTGTTGCCGCTCTATCGTCACGCGGGCCGTCCGTTCGCGGTGGGCCTGTTCAAGTCCGGCGAGCTGGAGACGACGCGGCTGCCGGCGCTGCAGCGCAAGGTCTACGTGCAGTGGACGTGTCACCGCACGCTGTACCGGAAGTTCAGCGAGCACGTGGATCGCCTGTACGAATTGCTCGACACCAACCGCAGGGAGAGGAGTGGCAGCGACCGCGATGGCGTATCTGATGGAGAGCGCGTCCGAGGGGACGCGGCTTAAGGCCAAGACCGATCGCCAATCGGTCGACGAGGAGCTCTCGCTCGCTGGGCTGCGCACGGGGATGCGCGCGCTCGACGCGGGCTGTGCCTCGGGCGCCGTCAGCGTCGCGATGGCCGACCAGGTCGGACCGTCGGGCCGGGTGGTGGGCTTGGAGCTCTCGCGCGAGCGCGTGCGCGAGGCGAAGCGCGACGGGGAGTCGCGCAGCCACTTGAAGTTCACGCAAGGGAGCATCGACCGCTTGCCCTTCGCCAACGGCTCCTTCGACTTCTCGCTCTGCCGGCTCGTGCTCGAGTACATCAAGAACCCGCAGCCGTTCGTGGACGAGCTCGTGCGCGTGACCAAGCCGGGCGGGCGCGTGGCGCTCATCGACGTCGACGGTTACGGCGCGTTCCATCACCCGCTCGAGGGGCCGCGCAAGGCCGCCATCGACGTGGTGCAGAAGCTGCTCGCCGGGGCCGGATTCGACGCGTACATCGGGCGCAAGCTGTTCTCGCTCCTGCGGCGCGCGGGGCTCTCCGACATCGACGTGCACGTGCGGCCGTACCACCTCATCGCGGGCGCCGCGACCGAGGCGCAGCTCTCGAACTGGCGCTACAAGCTGGACACGCTGGGCCCTTCGGCCCGCAAGGCCATCGGCCCCGCGTGGGACGAACACGCGGCGGCGATGATCGACCACCTGAAGGATCCCGACACCTTGACGTACTCGTCCCTCTTCGTCGTCAGCGGGGTGCGCGCTTGACCCCGGTCCCCACGCAGAGCTCCGACGCGGTCCCGGAGCTGTCGTGCCGTCCGCTCAAGTGCATGTTCCTGTCGTTCCGCAAGCTCAAGGGCGAGGCGGCGCTGGTGAAGGCGCTCGCGGACGCGGGCGTGACGTTGCCGCTGTCGTACCTGGAGAACGAGAGCAACTGGATCAGCTTCTCGCTCTCGCAGCGCATCCTGGACGCGCTCTCGGAGCAGAGCGGCGTCACTGATTTCCCGCGGCGCGCGGGCCTGACCCTGGCGACGCCCGAGGTGCTGGGATTTGCGTACTCGGCGCTCAAGGCCTTCGGCAACGTGAAGCTCTGCTACGCGCAGACGCTGCAGCGCTCGACCTCGTTCAACAAGATCGGCACGTTCCACATCGTCGAGCTGGACGCGAACCACCTCGTGCTCGAGTACCGCAGCACCCTGCCCGAGCCGAACAACCGCTTCTCCCAGTTCCGCATCGCGCAGTTCCAGAGCTTCCCCAGCATCTGGGGCCTGCCGCTCGCGCGCGCCACCGAGGAGCGCTCGCCGGCGCGCGGGGACGACTTCTGGCGGTACCGCTTCGAGTGGCAGAACCGGCCGGTCTTCCGCGACACGCTCATCGGCATGGTCACGGGCGCAGCGAGCGGGTTCTTCCTGCAGAACGCCGAGTTCCTCGACCTGCCGATGATGATCGCGGCGGGCTCGGGCGCGCTCATCGGCGGCGCGCTGGGTGCCCTGCTCGATTCGCGGCGCGAGCTGCGGGCGCGCGATTCGCTCTTGGCGCGGCAGAACGCGGACCTCGTGGCGTCGGTGCCGAGCCTGACGCAGCGCTTCGAGGAGATCAGCGAGCTCAACCGCACGCTGGAAGAGAAGGTCGACGTGCGCACGAGCGAGCTGGCCTCGGCGCGCGACAAGCTGCAGGCGGCGCTGGCCAAGGCGGTGGCGCTGGACCGCGCCAAGACCGTCTTCTTCACCAACATCTCGCACGAGCTGCGCACGCCGCTCACGCTCATCCTGGCCCCGCTGGAGACGGCGATGGCCGAGTGGCAGGAGGCGCCTAAGGACATCAAGGGGCAGCTCCAGCTCATGCACAGAAACGGCGTGCGGCTGCTCGACAACATCAACCAACTGCTCGACCTGTCGCGGCTCGACGCGGGGCGCGCGCGGCTCAAGATCGACGAGTTCGATCCGGGCGAGCTGTTGCGTTCGCTCGTCGAGGCCTCGGGTGGCCTGGCGCGGCAGCGCGGCATCGACCTGCGCTTCGAGAACACCGGCGGCGAGGTGCGGCGCTTCCAGGCCGACCGCGACAAGCTGGAGAAGATCGCGCTCAACCTCATCGGCAACGCGCTCAAGTTCTCGCGCAAGTCCGAGGAGCGGCCGCATCCGTGGGTCGTCGTGCGCTGCGGCATCGAGGGCGGGCGCTTCGTGTTCCACGTCAGCGACTCGGGCATCGGCATCCCGCAGGACCAGCTCGGCACCATCTTCGAGCGCTTCTCGCAGGTGTCGGGCGGCGACGGGCGCGAGTTCGGCGGCTCGGGCATCGGCCTCGCGCTGGCCAAGGAGCTGGTCGAGTTCCACATGGGCACCATCTCGGTCAGCTCGATCGAGGGCGTGGGCTCGACGTTCACGGTGCGCCTGCCGCTCTCGGGCGAGGCGATTCCGGACGATCGGCTCGACCGCCGCCGCGCGCGCAAGGACGTGATCGTCGACCGGCGCAACGAGGAAGAGCGCATCAAGTTCCAGACGGTGTTCCGCGACCCGCACGAGGTCGACGTCGCCAAGCCGCTGCCGCTGCCGGACCGCCGCTCGCCGCCGCCGCCCGCGCGCACGCCGCCGCCGCCGAACTCGCTGGAGACGCCGGCCGAGGTCGCTCGCCTGAACGGTGCCGTCACGCCGCCTCTCGCACTCAGCGTGGCCGCGCGCGCCGACGCGCTGGGCCCGGACACGACCGAGATCCTCGACGCCGAGAGCCAGCCGATCAGCGACCCGCCGCCGGTGATGCCGGGCGAGGACAGGCCGACGCTCCTGCTCGCGGACGACAACCTGGACATGCTCGGGTTCCTCTCGCGCCTGCTCCAGCGCGAGTACCGCGTGCTCACCGCGCCCGACGGCGAGGCGGCCCTGCGCGTGGTGCGGCGCGAGCACCCTGCCCTCGTGGTCAGCGACATCATGATGCCGCGCATGGACGGCTATCAGCTCCTGCAGCAGCTCCGCGGGAACGAGGACACGGCGCACATCCCGGTGATCCTGCTGACCGCCAAGAACGAGCTGGGCCAGAAGATCCACGGCCTCGACGAAGGCGCCGACGACTACTTGTCGAAGCCGTTCAACTTCCTCGAGTTCAAGGCGCGCGTGCGGCAGCTCTTGCGCAACCGCGAGTTGGAGCGGCAGCTCGCGGAGAAGAACGACTACCTCGCCAAGCTCAACTTCGACCTCGTGCTCTCGAAGAAGGAAGTGTTCCTGCAGACCATCGAGGCGATCACGTTCGCGCTCGAGGCCAAGGACACGTACACGCACGGGCACAGCTACCGCGTGAGCGTGCTGGCGGCGTCGCTGGCGCGCGAGCTGAAGCTGTCGGAGGTCGAGATCGAGCGCGTGCGCTTGTCGGCGCTCTTGCACGACGTGGGCAAGATCGGCATCCGCGAGGGCATCCTCAACAAGCCGGGCCGTCTGACGGGCGAGGAGTACGCGGAGATCCAGGCGCACCCGGAGATCGGCGGGCGCATCCTCGACGGCATCAGCGACTTGAAGGAAGTCACGCGCTGCGTGCGCTACCACCACGAGTCGTGGGACGGCACGGGGTATCCGGGGAAGCTGACCGGCAAGGAGATCCCGCTGGAGTCGCGCGTGATCGCGGTGGCCGACACGTACGACGCGATGACCAGCGACCGCGCGTACCGCAAGGGCCTGGGGCACGCCCGCGCGATCCATGAGATCCGCGAGTACGCGGGCCGGCAGTTCGACCCGGAGATGGCGCGGGCGTTCTTGAGGCTGTACGAGGAGCGCGCGCCGGTGTTCCCGTCGTTCCCGAGCGCGTTCTCGGCGTGGGCGGTGCCGGGGCCGCGTTAGGCGGCGAGGCGGATTCGGCAGATCGACTTCTCGAGAGATCTTGGCGCTCCGGCCTGCGGCCTCCGCTTGTGCGGGGGCCGAAGGCCGCAGCGCCCCAAATCATCTGAGCGCTCACTTCACCCGCTTCATCACGTGGTAGCCGTACACGCTCCGCACGATGCCGCACTCGCCGACCTCGAGGCGCAGGCCGAGGT
>JAFEBC010000459.1 GCA_018266095.1 Deltaproteobacteria bacterium | reverse complement strand
TCGCCAACGCCGTCTGGCAGCCGTTCGCGCCCGCGGCCACGCTGGTGCTCGCGCACGACGGTCCCACCAACATCTGCGTGCTCTTCAAGGACCTCGCGGGCAACGTCATGCCCTCCGCCAGCGCGCCCTCCGCGGCGATCACGCTGGACACGCAGCCGCCCTCGAACCCGGTCTTCCTCGCGCCCGCCGCAGGCTTCACTGCGCTCACCGCCATCGACGCCGTCTTCAGCGTCGCCTCCGACGAGGGCGGCCGTCCGGCCACCTACCAGTGCCTCGGCGCCCAGTTCACGCGCTGGACCGACTGCAGCCCCGCGCTCTCCGCGCCCGCCGGGTATTGCGCGGCGCCCATCGACTACTCCAACGGCCCGCCGCCCGTGCAGCCCGCCCGCTACTGCCTGTCCGCCGGCCAGACCCTGCTGGGCGTGCGCGCCCGCGACGCGGCCTTCAACGCGTCGGGCGGCAGCTTCCTCGACCTGACCAGCGAGCCCACGCCGCCGCTCCCTCCCGTGCTCACCTCCGCGGTCGGCGCCGAGACCTCCGCCGCGCTCGGCTGGACCGCGTCGCCCTCCGCCACCACCGTCGGCTACAAGCTCTACTACGGCACCAGCGACGGCGACCTCTCCGGCACCGGCGCGAGCCAGGGCTCCTCGCCCATCGACGTGGGCAACACCACGGCCTTCAGCGTCACGGGCCTCCTCACGGGCCAGCCCTACTCGTTCCAGCTCCGCGCCTACGACGGCGCCGGCAACCTGAGCGACTTCTCCTCCACCGCGGTCGTCGTCCCCCAGCGGGTCGGCCCGCGCCTCTTGTCCACCTACGGCAGCGGCGCCGAGGACGTGGCCCTCGTCGGCGACCACGCCTACTTGAGCCAGGTCCAGGGCGTCGAGCAGCTCTCGCTCGCCAGCAGCAGCGGCCCCGCGGTCATCGGGCGGGCCCTCCTGCGCGGCTTCGTCCCGCAGGCCTTCCACTCGCTCTACGCCACCACCTGCAGCTCCACCGGCGGCTCGGTCGATGACGGCGAGTGCGTGTACGTCGCCGGCACCTCGCTCGAGGCCGCCTTCCGCCAGCAAGGCGGCTCGAACGGCCAGCAGCGGACCTCCGTGGCCATCCTCTTCTTCCCCGACGGCGGCACCGCGCAGGACCCGGTCGCCGGCCGGGTGCTCACCACCATCTCGGTCTCGGCCGTGCTCTTCGCCGTGCGCGGGACACACCTGTACATGATCGACCTCGTCAACCTCTACGATTACGACGTGACCAACCCGGCCGTGCCCGTGCTGGCCAAGCGCGGCGCCATGCCCGGCGACAGCATCGTCGGCGGCGTGGGCGCTGGTCTCATCGGCAACACCTTCCTCGCGCTCGTCATCCTCGCCAACGCGGGCGGCCCCGGCGTCCCTGCGCCCGTCGTGCTCTCGACCGACGTCACCCAAGCCAACATCGATCTGCAGGTCGACGCGCGCGCGCCCCTCGACGACTTCGGCAACCCGGTGCCCTTCAGCGGCTCGGCGGGCGTCTTCGACGGCGCGATGTACCTCGGCTACAACCGCCTGAACCCCGACAGCTCGCGCGCCTTCGTGGTCAGCCGCTACACGCTCGGGGGTCCCAAGTACCCGAGCCCCGACCTCACCTCGGCGGTGCTGCAGGCGACCACCTCCACGCCCAGCAACAGGGCCGGCATCAGCGGCGCGAGCGGCACCAACCGCAACGGCGTCGGCCGCGTGTACTTCTTCGGCAACTCCGCCAGCGGCCCCACCGGCCAGCCACAGGGCCTCTTCGGCTACGCGGTGGCCGACGACGGCGCGTCGCTCACCGCCGCCGCGCTCCCCGGCGTCATCGACGGCGTCAAGGCCACCGCCTCCGCGCGCGGCAGCGTCGACCGCGTGTTCGCGCTCGGCAGCGGCAGCGCCAACGCCAACATCCCCAGCGCGCTCTACACCTGGGAGCTCGCGAGCCCGCCCGTGGCCGTGCAGCGCCCACCCTTCGCCGACGCCATCACCGGCCCCATCGCCGAGGGCGAGGGGATGCTCTTCACATCCGACGGCCCCACCATCCGCACCATCGACGTGGGCAACCCGCTCCTGCCGCGCCTCGCCACGACCACCACCGCCCCGCGCACGGGCACCTACAGCTATCAATCGCTGCAGTTCACGGCGCACAAGCTCTACGCCACCATCGGATCGAACCCGCCGCTCGTGGACGTGTTCGAGTTCGACACCGACGCCGCGCCCTCCGCCACGCCGGGCAAGCTGCGCTTCCTGGGCAGCATGACGCTCGGCTCCACCATCTCAGGAGGCCAGTCCGCCACCACGCCCTCGTCGCGCTACGCCTTCAGCGTGTCGCTGGGCGGCGTGTTCGCGTGGGACACCCAGGCGCTCACGCCTGCCGCGCCCATCCTGCCCGTCGCCTCGAGCAGCCAGCCCGCCGTCCTCGGCGTGGCCCGCGGCAATGACGTCTACGTCTTCGACGGCTTCAGCAGGTTCACGAACTTCCGCGTCAACCAGCCCCCCGCCAGCAGCGTCTCCCTCGATCCCATCGCCTCCGCGAGCGTCCCGGCCCCCGCCATCGGCGCGCCCGCCACCGCGACCTTCGCGGGCGGCGGCGTCACACTCAGCGACGGCTCCCACGTGCAGATCGTCAACGGCGCCGCCACCGCCGCGCCCGCCTTCGAGTCCACCCTCTACCCCATCGGCACCGGCGGCCTCCAGCAGGCCGGGTACGTCGTCGGCCTCGGCACCGGAGACGGTCCGCGCTTCGCGCAGCACGGCGCCGCCTCGCTCGACGGCTCGGCCCCCTTCTCCAACTGCGGCACCACCTTCCCGGGGACCTTCCCCGGCTTCCTCGCCGAGGGCGCCGTCTACTTCGCCGGCTGCAACCGCAACGGCGTCCAGCTCTTCACCTCCGTCAGCGGCACCCGCACGCGCCTCCTCAAGCAGTGGAACGGCGACCTCTCGCTCAGCCAGAGCGGCGCGCTGGCCAGCGACGGCGTCAACACCTTCCTCGCCAACCCGCAGGGCGGCGCCAACGGCCAATCCCTGTGGATCGAGGACGAGCGCGGCCTCGCCGAGGGCGACTCGAGCCAGCCGCGGCTCAACGGCATCGACGGCGCCTACGGCCCGTCGTCCGGCCTCGTGCACTCAGGCGGCGTCGTCTACAGCCTGACCTTCGCCAGCCAACAGGCCACCCTCCTCGCCTACGACGCCTCCGACCCCGCGAGCCCGTCTCCGTTGACGCGCACGGCCGTCCCGCTCACCGTGAGCAGCGGCCGCTCCCCGAGCGCCGTCGGCCAGCCCGTCACAGACGGCGCCTCGCTCTTCATCCCCTACGAGGACAGCACCGGCAACGACAGCGGCGTCATCCGCGTCGACATCCGCGACGGCCTGCAGCCCGTCCAGGCCGGCTTCGTCAGCGCGGGCGCCGCGGTCGCGGGACACGACGTCAACAACCTGAGCTTCCCCGTGCCGCGCCTGGGCCTGCAGCGCAACCGGCTCTTCTTCGCCGCCACCCTGGCCATCAACGGCGGCTGCCGCCCCGTGATCCAAGCGTACGACGTCGCGGGCACGAGCCTCAGCCCGCTCGCGCCCATCACCTTCCCCAGCATCCCCAACTGCAGCCCGATCGTCGACGGCGTCGACGTGCTCGGCGACGTGGTGCCCAGCGGCCGCACGCTCTTCTACATCTACCGCAAGCAGCTCGTGTCCTCCCGCGGCCAGGTCTGGGGCCTGGGCGCCCTCGCCCTCGGGCCCACCCGCGACGGCACCGCGGTCACCAGCATCATGCCGGGCAAGGGCGCGCTCGAGCAGCCGCTGGCGTTCTCCGGCCTCGCCCTCGCCGGCGACACCGCTTACGCCCGCGCGCACCTGGGCGGCCTCGCGAGCTTCGACCTGAGCCCCGTGTACCTCCTCGGCCAGCCCGCGCGCCTCCTGTCGATCCAGGGCGCCACCGACTCGGGCTGGAGCGTGAACCAGAACCCCTACAGCCCCGCGCTCTCGCCGCTCCTGGTGCAGGGCCCGTTCCTCTCGATGGCCAACGGGCGCCTCTCGGTGTTCGACCTGCGCTGAGCCGGCCGCGCGGCGCGCGCCTCAGAACCGCAGGGTCACTCCCGTGCCGATCGTGTGCTTGTCGTACTGGTCCACGCGGTGCTCGAACGCATAGTCGAGCCGCACGCCGAAGGTGGCGTTGAGGTCCCAGAGGACACCCGCGAAGCCGCTCGTCGTGTCCGCCGCGGGCAACGGCGGCATGGGCTCGTTGCCGTGCGCGCCGCCCAGGTACGCGCTCACCGCGTCGGTGAACTGGTAGCCCACCTTGCCCGCCGCCGAGAACGTCGGGTCCGACCCGGTCGCGAGCGTGGCCGCCACCTGCGCCGACACGAACACCTGGCCGACGTCGACGCGGAAGTTGGGGATGAACGTGGTCACGCTCGAGATCGCATACTCGTTGTGCCGCACCCACAGCGCGACGTTGAGCGCCTTCAGCGCCTGCCAGTCGAGCGTGCCCCACAGCTCCCACGAGGCCAGGAAGTGCGCCGAGGGCGTCACCGCGCCGCGCACCGAGGCCGACACGTCCCCGGGCAGCCGGAACGCCGCCACCGCGTTGAGCCGCGTGTCCGTGGCGCCGAACCAGCGCATCTGCTCCACGCCCGCCGACACGTTCAGCCACCCGTTGGCCTGCGCGCCCAACTGCGCGAAGAACATGCCCTCGGTCCCGCGCGTGGTGTTGTACGAATCGAGCGCGCCGCCCACATCGCCGCGCCAGGTCTTGGGCGCACCCGACGCCGTCGCGAGCCGGTCGAGCTTCTTCTGCAGCTCGGCCACGCTCGGGTCCTGCTTCT
>JAFEBC010000458.1 GCA_018266095.1 Deltaproteobacteria bacterium | reverse complement strand
GTCCGAGAAGTCGGTGGCGATCTTCATGTAGAAGTTCGAGCCGAGGTCCACGCAGCACGGCCCCGCGCCGCCGTTGCTGCAGCCGCTCAGGGGGCCGTTCGGGCTGGCGCAGATGCCCTGCATCGACGAGCTGAACGAGTTGCCGCAGTCGATCGAGCGGTACACGTTCGCGTACACCGTGCCGACCAGCACCGAGCCCATCTTGCCCACGCACGAGGACGGCGTGGAGGCCGAGGTGCTGATGCCGATGCCCACGCCGAAGCCGTCGCCGCCGATCACCTGGTTGAACGTCGAGGCGGGCCCGGCCGCGCTCCCCGCGCGCAGGCGCGTGCCGTTGTCCTGGAAGCCGCCCATGACCAGAGAGCTTCCCGCGTCGTGCTCGTCGGTGGCGATCGAGTACGCGAGCAGGCTGGCGATGCCGCGGTTCATCTTGGACGTGAACGTGGGCGAGTCGATGGGCGTGTTCGCGCTGCCGGGCGGCACCGTGTTGCCGTTGTAGCCGGGCGGCGCGGTGAAGGCGCTGCAGTAGATCCAGCTCCCCGACTGGCACTTGGTGGTCGGCTGATCCTGCGACATGAACAGGCCGCCGTCGGTGCCGCCGAAGAACACCGCCGGCAGGCCCTTGGGGATGCCCGCGGTGGAGACGGCCATCGCGTGCCAGTCCGCGTGGATGTACGGCAGGTTGTACTGGTTGGCGATGAGCGGCGAGCGCGGCAGCCAGTTGGAGATCACGTCCCAGTTGGCGCCGCCGTCGCGCGTGCGGATGAGCGAGAGGTTGCCGCCCACGAACACCACGTTGTGGTCGCGCGGGTCCGCGATGATGGCCTGGTTGTACCAGGCCTGATCGTGCAGCACGTCCAGGTCGCCCTGGTCGCTGTTCACGTTGCGCGGCTTGTTGCCGGAGCCCGCGTACATGCCGAGCGAATTCCACGTCTGGCCGCCGTTGCCCGACCAGTACACGTCCTTCTGCTGCCCGCCGTACGCGTCGGCCGCGAGCAGGTACACGCGCGCGTTGTTCGGCGTCGACTGATCCACCGCGCTGGCCGCGAGCGTCATGCGCCCCGGCCCGCTCACCGACGGGTTCGGGTTGGGCAAGGCGCCCGTCAAGTCCGCGAAGCTCGCGCCGCCGTCCGTCGAGCGCAGGACCACGCCCTGACAGGCCACAAGCCACGTCTGCGTGCCGACGTACGCGACGCTCCAGCAGTCGAGCTGGCGATGGTTCGGGAAGGGATCCAAGAGCGTCCACGTGTCCCCGAGGCCGCCCTGGGTCGAGCGGAAGAGGCCAGCGTTGGTGGCCGCCAGCACCACGTTCGTGCCGCTGGGGTCGACCACGATGTTGCGCACGCTCGTCGCCGTCACCGTGCCGCTGCCCTGGTTGCCCTTCATCAAGACCGGGGGACTCCACGAAACGCCGCCGTCCGCCGAGGTGATGACGCCAGGCTCTTGCACGTCGAACGGATCACCGAGGCCGAGGATGAGCGTGTCCGGGCTGCGCGGATCCAGCGCGAGCGCGCCCGTGGCCAACGCGCCGACGCCGTCGGTGATCGAGACCCAGTGCGGCCCCGACTGCGTGGTCACCGGCGTGGTCGCGTCGTACGTCTTCCACACGCCGCCGCCGGAGGTGGCCACGTAGAGGATGTTGGGATCGAGCGGGTGCGGCACGATCGAGCGCAGCCGGCCCGAGTCCATCTCGTTGTAGGTGATGCCGTTGTTCTCGAAGGCGGCCTGATCCGGCCCCAGGTTCACCCACACCTGCCCGCCGACCGCCGCGGCCTGCAGCGACTCGCGCGCGGACGTGTGCTGGCCGATGCCGTACTTGCGCGCCTCCTGCGCCGCCACCTCGAGGATGTGGAGCTGCTCCTCGGGCGTGCGGACCTCGTGCAGGAGCGCGCGCGCCGCCCGGCGGGCGTTCGGGTTGTCCCGCTCGACGACCGGGTTGTCGAGCTCGTCATCCTCGTCCTCGGCGCGCACGGGGCCGTGCAACGCGCACAGGGACGCCACCACCACCGCCCAGCGGAGACCAGACAGCCGCAAGCAACACCTCGCCATCACGAGACTTTCGTCGGATCGGGCGGCCGTGGCGACAGGCGCTCACGGACGCTCGAAACAGGACAGAGAGGGTACCGCGCCCAGGCGGGTGGGCTCAATCGCGGAAGCGGCCCCCCACTTCTTGCGTGAGAATGGGATGAGACGGGCGAACCGACCACTGGAGCGATGCGCTCGGGCGATGATTCACCGCAGAGTCGCAGAAGCGCGGAAGATCTCGCACACCACAAGACTTCTGCGCTTCGGCGCCTCTGCGGTGAGTGATCGGGCGAGCACACAACACCGATCGAGCTCAGGCAGACTTCTTCTGCTCCCGCGCGAGCTGCGCGCGCGTCTCCACGATGTCCAGCGCCGCCACGCGGTACGCCTCGGCGAGCGTGGGGAAGTTGAACACGTGCTCGACGAACTGGTCGATGTCCCACTGCGCCGCGAGCGCGACCTGGCCGAGGTGGATGAGCTCGGTGGCGCCGGCGCCGACGATGTGCACGCCGAGGAGCTTCTTGCCCTGCCCGTCCGCCACGAGCTTCAAGAGGCCGTCCTGCGCGTTGGCGATCTGCCCGCGCGCCACCTCGTCGAAGCGCGCGCGGCCGACGATGGCGCCGTGCTTCTCTTCGGCCTGCTCGACCGACAGGCCCACGGAGGAGAGCTCGGGGATGGTGTAGATGCCGATGGGGATCTGGTTGTGCGCCTCGGGGTGCGGCAGCCCCAGCGCGTGGCACATGGCGCGGCGGCCCTGCTCCATCGCGCTCGCGGCCAGGCTCGGCGGGCCGATGACGTCGCCCACGGCGTAGATGTGCGGCGCCGCGGTCTGGCCGTTCGCGTCGGCGGCGATGAGGCCGCGCGGAGTCGGCGTCAGGCCGGCAGCGGCGAGGTCGAGGCCC
>JAFEBC010000457.1 GCA_018266095.1 Deltaproteobacteria bacterium | reverse complement strand
CGTTGTCATTGGGCGCAGTCCAGCTCACGGTGACCTGCCCGTCGCCCGGCGTGAGCGTGACGCCCATGACCTTGCCCGGCGCGCCCTTGGGCGTGACCGGCGCGGTGACCGCGGGATCCGACGAGGCGATCACGTTCTCGGCCACGACAGAGAAGGTGTACGAGGTGCCGTTGGTGAGGCCGCTGACGACCGCGCTGGTGGCCGACGCGCCCGCGCTCACGCTCAGGTTGCCGGGGCTCGAGGTGACGATGAAGCCCGTGAGGGGCGAGCCGCCGGTGTCGCTCGGCGCCGTCCAGCGCACGGTGGCCTCGCCGTCGCCGGCCTCCGCGGACACGTTGCCGGGCGCGCCGGGCGAGCCGCTCTGCTTGACGAAGTTCGCGGTGACCGTGGCGTTGCCGCTGAGCGTGAGCGTGCAGGTGTTGGTCACGCCGGTGCAGGCGCCGCCCCAGCCGTCGAAGCGCGAGCCCGACGCGGGCGAGGCGGTGAGGGTCACGGTGGCGCTGGTGAACGTGAACGCGCAGGTGCCGCCGCAGTCGATGCCGGACGGAGAGGAGGCGACCGTCCCCGTCCCCGAGCCGGTCTTGCTGACCGTCACGACGGAGCCGCTGCTGGACCCTCCGCAGGCAGCGAGGAGGAAGGGAACGAAGATCGCGGCGAGACGTGCAGGAGACACGAGACGCATGACAGCTCCGGGCTCGGAAAAAATTTCGTTGGATCGGACCGCGCGCCTTCTAGCCGCAACTCCGACTTTCGGGCAAGCAAGGCGGGTGGGTTTGAGTCACACCTTTGTGTCGGACACGCAAAATCCCCACTCAGGCCAACTCGATGCGCGCGATGAGGGGCACATGATCGCTCTTGCCCGCGAAGGGGCTCGAGTCATCGCCGAAGGGCTTGGTGCCCTCCAGGTCGCGGGCGCGCACGCCGTTGCCGACGAAGAGATGATCCAGGTGCATGCGCAGCGCGAAGAAGCCCGCGGTGGGGAACACGCGCGCGTGCGGGCCGATCTGGCCGAGCTGGGCCTGCGCGGACACGAGGCCGGTGTCGTGCGTGAGCGCGTCGAACACGGGCGAGTAGGGCGGCGAGTTGAAGTCGCCGGCGAGCAGGAGCGGCTCGTGCCGGGCGCGGGACTCGATGTAGCGCGTGAGCTTCCTCGCCTCGGCGACCTGGTTGTGTCCGTGGCCGAGCCGCGCGCCGCGCCAGAACGCCTTGGCGAAGGGCGTGGGCAGCGAGAGGTGCGTGTTGAACACGTGCAGCGGGCGGCCGTCGGGCAGGAGCAGGCGCACGTGCGCGCAGATGCGCTTCTGCTTGCGGCCCTCGAGCAGCCGCACGTGCGCGTGCGTGACGTGCTCGGGGGTGGCGCAGTTGTGCTCGTCGATGCGCAGCGCGCGCGTGTCGACCAGGACGGCGAGGCCCATGCTGGCGAGCTTGAAGCGCGAGAAGCGGTGGGCGTGCGCGAAGTAGTAGAGCGCCTCGTACGGATTGGTCTGGCCGCGGGCGCGGAAGGCGTCGTCGAGGGCGCGGGTGAAAGAGTCGAGCTGGAGGCTGGCCGAGTGGCGCTCGAGCGTGAGCGTGCTGCGCAGCGAGGTGGCCTCGACCTCCTGCAGGCAGACGATCTCGGGCAGTGGGGTGAGGCCCGCGAGCGCCCGCGCGATGCCGGTGACGCCGCCGCGTGTGCTGGCGACGCCCTTGGTGGCGTGGCCGAAGTAGCGCACGTTGTAGCTGACGACCCGCAGGTTCACGGCACAGGAGAGTAGTCGCTTGCGCAACTGGCCGCACTCAGGGCACAAGCACGCGCGATGAAGCGCTCCCCGCTCCTGCCCATCTTCCTCATCGTGCTGGTCGACGTGCTCGGCCTGACGATCATCCTGCCGCTGCTCGCGTTCTACGCCGAGACGCTGGGCGCGACGCCGGTGCAGGTGGGTCTGCTCACCTCGACCTACGCCGCCTGCCAGCTCATCTCCGGCCCGCTGCTCGGGCGCGCCAGCGACGTCACGGGCCGCAAGCCGCTGCTCATCGTCAGCCAGCTCGGCACCTTCATCGGCTTCGTCATCCTGGCCAAGGCCAGCGCGCTGTGGATGGTCTTCCTCTCGCGCGTGATCGACGGCTCCACCGCGGGAAATCTGACCCTCGCGCAGGCGTACATCGCCGACAACACGCCGCCCCAGGAGCGCGCCAAGTCGTTCGCGGTCATCGGCATCGCCTTCGGCGTGGGCTTCCTCATCGGCCCCGCGATCTCGGGCGAGATGGCGCACCGCTTCGGCTACAGCGCGCCGGTGTGGCTGGCGGCCGGCCTCTCGATGACGAGCGTGCTCTGCACCACCTTCTTGCTCCCGGGCACGAGGCCCGCGCCGGAGTCGCACGAAGGCCCCACGCCGCCCGCCGGCCGCCGCCTCGCGCTCCTCGACTGGGGCAGCTACGCCGTCTACTTCAAGCGCCCCGTGCTGGCCGCGCGACTCCTGCAGTTCTTCCTCTTCTGCGCCGCGTTCGCCTCGTTCACCTCGGCCTTCGCGCTGTTCGCCGAGCGCCGCCTGACCTGGCACGGCAAGCCCTTCGGCCCGCACGAGGTGGGCCTCCTCTTCGCGTACTCGGGCTTCCTCGGGATCATCCTGCAGGGCGGCCTGATGGGCAGGCTGGTCAAGCGCTTCGGCGAGGTCACGCTGGTGCGCGTGGGGTTCCTCTCGTCGGTCGTGGGCTACACGCTGCTCGCGTTCACGTTCAACCTCCCGACGCTCGTGCTCGCGGCCACCGTGTCGTCGTTCGGCAACGGCGTGCTGCGGCCGAACCTGACCGCGATCCTGACGCATCAAGTGGGCCGCAACGAGCAGGGCACGCTGCTCGGCCTCACGCAGTCGCTGTTGTCGGTGGCGCAGATCGTGGCGCCCATCATCGCGGGCTTTCTCATCCATCAGGACCAGCTCGCCGCGTGGGGCCTGTTCGCGGCCGTGCTGGCGGCAGCGGCGATCGTCATCGCGCCGCGCGAGGCGAAGGCGGCTGAGGCGTAGGATCGGGCTTGGTGCTCCGCCTCAGAACCGTTCACCGCAGAGGCGCAGAAGCGCAGAAGTTTGGGGAAGGAGTTCTGCGCTTCGGCGCCTCTGCGGTGAGTCGTCGCTGTAGCACGCCGCCCCGATCAAGAAGACTCCACCCATGCCGGTCACGCTCTCCATGTGGTCCTGACAGCGCCGTCCTCACAGATCCTGCGCGAAAGGAGGCCCACCCACGGCGCCCAGGCGGGTGCAGACGCGGCTGCCCACGGCGCAGGCGCGGTGGAGGGCGGCCTCGAGGGTCTCTCGCGGAAGATCACGCACGCGCGGCGCCTCTTGGCCCGCGATCAGCGACAACAGGCCCGCCACGAAGCCGTCGCCTGCGCCGGTGGTGTCCACCACCTCGACCTTCGGCGCCGCGATCTCGAAGCGATCGGCCCCGCGCTGCGCGATCGCGCCCTTGGGCCCCAGCGTCACGCAGGCGAGGCCCACGCCCAAGTCGGCCAGCGCCGACAGCGCGCGGTGCGGATCGGCCTCGCCCAGCGCAGCCTCGCTCTCCTCGTCCGAGAGCTTCACCACGTCGCACAGCGGGAACGCGCGCAGGCACATCGCGCGCAGCTCGCGCGGGTCCTTCCACAGGTGCGGGCGCACGTTGGGATCAAACGAGGTCTGCGTGCCCGCCTCGCGCGCCAGCGAGAGCGCCACGTGCAGCGCCTCGCGTGCCTCCGGCCGCACGTGCGACGAGCTCCCGCAGTGGAGGAAGTTCGCGTCCGCGATGGGCGCCTGCCGCACGTCGTCCACGCTCACCAGCTTGTCCGCGCTCCCCGGCCCCGAGGGCGAGAAGAAGCTGCGATTCCCATTCTCGTCGAGCGCGATGAACCAGCACCCCGTGGGCGCGTCCTTGGTGAAGCGCAGGTGCGTGCGGATGCCCTCGCCGAGCAGCTTCCGCTCGAGCAGCCGGCCGAACTCGTCGTCGCCGAGCACGCCCGCAAAGCCCGTGCGCAGGCCCAGCCGCGCGCAGCCCACGGCCACGTTCGAGGGCGCCCCGCCCGAGTGCGGCGTGAACGAATCACAGTCGCGCAGCCGCCCGCGCCGATCCGGCAGCAGGTCGACCAGCGCCTCTCCGAGCGACAAGACGTCCAGGCCGCGTGCGGTCATCGCATCACCACGCCGTCGCCGCGACTCACCAGGGCACGCCCGGCGTCTTCCAGATCTCGCTCGCGTACTCGCGGATGGTCCGGTCGCTGGAGAACTTCCCCATGCGCGCCACGTTCAGGATGGCCTTCTTGTGCCACGTCTTCTGGTCCTTGAACGCGAGGCTCACCTGGTTCTGGCACTCGACGTACGAGCGGAAGTCCGCGAGCAAGAGGTACTGATCGCGCTCCAGGAGATCCCTGGCCAGGTTCTTGAACTCGTCCGGATGCGACGGCTCGAAGAAGCCGCTCAAGATGAGGTCCAGCACGGCCTTGAGCTCCGCATCGCTCTCGTAGAAGTCGCGCGGCCGGTAGCCCGCCTTGAGCTTGTCCGCCACCTCCTGCGCCGTGAGCCCGAAGAGGAAGAAGTTCTCCGCGCCCACCTCCTCGCGGATCTCGATGTTGGCGCCGTCGAGCGTGCCGATGGTCAGCGCGCCGTTGAGCGCGAACTTCATGTTGCCCGTGCCCGACGCCTCCTTGCCCGCGGTGCTGATCTGCTCGGACAGGTCGCTCGCCGGGAACACCTTCTCCGCCAAGGACACGCGGTAGTTGGGCAGGAAGAGCACGCGCATGTGCCCGTTCACCTGCGGATCGCTGTTCACCACGCTCGCCACCGAGTTGATGAGCTTGATGATCGTCTTGGCCGTGAAGTACGCGGGCGCGGCCTTGCCTCCGAAGAGGAACGTGCGCGGCGCCATCTCGAGCTTCGGGTTGTTCTTGATGCGCAGGTACAGCGCGATCACGTGCAAGAGGTTGAGCAACTGCCGCTTGTACTCGTGGATGCGCTTGATCTGCACGTCGAAGAGCGAGTCCGGATCGACCGGGATGCGGAACTCCTGCTGGATCCAGTTGGAGAGCGCGAGCTTGTTGCCGCTCTTGATGTCGGCCACCTCGTCGATGAAGGCCGCGTCATCGGCGAAGGCCTCGAGCTTCTTGAGTTCGTCGAGGTTCTTCATCCAGCCCTCGCCGATCTTGTTGGAGATCGCGTCCGAGAGGCGCGGGTTGGAGGCGACCAGCCAGCGCCGCGGCGTGACGCCGTTGGTCTTGTTGTTGAACCGCTCGGGCCACATCTCGTGGAAGTCGTGCAGCTGGGGCTGCTGCAAGAGCTCAGTGTGCAGAGCGGCCACGCTGTTCTCCGAGAGAGAGACCTCCACGGCCCGGTTCGCCATGCGAATGCGCTTGGG
>JAFEBC010000456.1 GCA_018266095.1 Deltaproteobacteria bacterium | reverse complement strand
CGTGCCTTGTCGAGCACGGGTCCGCGGATGTCGTAGCAGACATTGGCGAGCTTGCTCGACTTGGCAATGGGCTTCACGGGGCGTCTCCTGGGGCGCTGCTGCGCTGCAAAAACATAGGATTTTGGCACGCCTCTTGACGCGCCTGGGCAAAGGCGGCTAAGGGTGCAACCGCCCGGTGCGCACGAGGTAGAGCGCCAGGGCGAAACCCACAGCCATCCACGCGCAGCCTTTCACGACGAACGGCACCCAGCGCGGGAGGTCCGGCGGCTCTTGACCGCGAGCCTGCGGACGGTGCGACCTCCTCGGATTGCTCTCCAAGTCACGGAGCCTGTCCCGATACCACTCGCGATCTTGAACGCCCATCGTCTCCTCGCAGTGCAGCCGCCAGCCGCGAGACGCACGAAGGGTTGACTCGGTACCGGCGAGCGATCGCAGCATAGCTCAGGCCCTCGGCGAGCAGCGCCTCGACCTCATCGGGCGGCAGCTTGGGCGGACGGCCGAAGCGCACGCCGCGCACCCTTGCCTCACGCCGGCCCGCCTCGCAGCGTTCGCGGATGACGGCGCGCTCGAACTCGGCGAAGGCACCGAGCATCTGCAGCATGAGGCGCCCGGCCGGTGTCTCCGTTTCAATGGGCTCGGTGAGCGAGCGAAATGACGCGCCGCACGTGGCGATGCGTTCCAGAAGTCGCAGCAAGTCGGAAAGCGAACGCGCAAGCCGGTCGATCTTGTAGACAACGAGCACATCCCCGGGGCGCAGTTGGCCTATGAGGGCTTCGAGGAGGGGTCTAGCGGCCCCGCCAGAGCGCTTTTTCTTCGATCACCCGACGGACCCCCGCCCGCTTGAACGCCGCGCGCTGTAGGGCCGTTTCCTGTTGCTGCGTCGAGACTCTTGCGTATCCGACGAGCATCACGTGAGGCTAGCGAGTTTCGGGCACCGCGATGCCCCGAAAAGAGGGCTGCTTGGGACCGGCATGCTGGCCGGGTCTGTCCTCCGGCGCTGCGCGCCACTGACCCGGCGCATTGGCGCGCCCTACGCGGTTGCCGGTCTTGAGGAAGGGAGGCCGGCCACGTATCGCGCGGCCCATCGCCACGCCTCATCGCGGCCCAGGCCGCTGGCCTTCGCCACGGCCGGGAGCTTCGGCTTGAGCGGTGGGCGCTCACCGGGCTTGCGCGGGTTGGGCACGAGGTAGCAGAAGGTGCCTTCGCGCTCGGTGCCGACTACCTGCGTCGTCTCGTACGCGCCATAGAGATCCACGCCGCGATAAGTCCATGTCTCGGCATGCACGCTCGATGGTCCGATGCCGTAGCGCACCGTCGCCAAGTGCACCTTGGGCATGCGGCCCTCGACGAGGCCGAATGTGATCGCGGAGAGCGCGCGGCCGACGAACGGAATGCGCAGGCGGTCGAGGCGGCGGCAGATCACGTAGTACTCCGCAAGCGCCTCGCGTAGCTGCTTGTCGAGCAGCGTCAGATTCTGGACGATGAGGAACACATCCCACCCGAGCTTGCGCGCGTGGAGGAAGAAGTCGAGCAGATCGGCGCGGCCCTTGTCGTTCCAGGCGCGCGAGTTGAGCCAAGTTCCGCACTCGTCGAGCACGAGCGCGCCGTTGAGTTCCTCGCGGCCGGTGGAGTGCACCGGCCCGAGCGCACGCAGGTCTTCGGCGGTGGGCCGATCCGGCAGGCGGTAGACCGGCGCTTTCGGCTGCCTCTTCGAGAGCTTGCCGAGGTGCAGCGTGATGTTGGTTGCGACCGGCCGGCCCTGTTCGATGTACTCACGCATGCGCCCGACCATCGCCAACGTCTTGCCGCCGCCGAGCTTGCCGGTCACTACGTAGGTCGGCATCAGGCCCCCGCAATCTGCGCGGTCATGAGGATGTTTCGCCTGTACCACGCGAACAACGAGAGCGACGAATCGACGGCGAAGAATGCCGCCGTGATCGCACCGAAGTTGTCGGGCAGCACGAGCCACACCGCCGTGCCGATGCCCGGTGGCACGGCCGAGAGGAACGGCGAGACGATGGCCGAGACGGCAGCGGTGAGCGCCAACGTGGCGGTGCTGATTGTGGCGACCGCCGAGGCGATCACTGCAACCTTCCGGCCGAGGATGAGCGCGAAGACCGCGTAGAGGCTGCCAAAGAGCTTGACGACGAGAGCGGCGAAGATGGGCATCAAGTACCTCCCTGCATGACTTCGTTGGTGCGCTTCCAGCCGTAGATAGCCACGCCGAGCGAGAGCGCCCAGGCCCACACGGCGCGCAGGAACAGCACGAGCGGATTCGTGCAGATATCGACGGTGAACTCTCCGAGCCGCGAACCGAACTTGAGCGGCGAGCACACGCCAGCCGGCATGCCGAGAGAGAAATTCCAGCCGAGGCTAGCCGGTTTCTCGGTGCTGTTGGGCGCGGTCTTGAGCGGATCGACAACCGCACGGATCGCGGTGTCTACCGGCGCATCGCTCGGCGTGCCTGTCTCGTCGATCTTGCACGCGGGCTTGCCCGGTAGGCCGCAGACCTCAACGTCACCTTGCGTGCCCGCGCCGCCGTTCGTCGTCGTCGTCGTCGTGGTGTCGCCGGTCGTCGTCGAGACGGTCGTCGTGTAGTTGTAGGTGTTGCCCTGATACGTGATGTTGTTCGTCGTGTTCGTCGTGGTCGTCGTCGTGCCACCGCTTGGGCTGCTGGTGGTCGTCGTCGATGCCGGCTGCTGGACGCTGGACGGCCCGCCCAACTGGGTCGGCCCCCAGTTCTCTGGCTGGACGTTGCCACCCGGCCCCGCAGCGGCCTCCGAAATAATGTCCTTCGCCTTTTCCTTCACGGCGTCGCCGCCGTTCTCGATCTTGTTCGCCAACTGGGCAATCGTGATCGGCGTGCTGTAGCGGCCGGTCTTGCACTTGCCATCAGGCCCCGGCGGCAACCCGCCCGGGATGCTGTTGGCCGGGTTGCCAAAGTCGATTGAAGGCGGACAGGTCTGCTGCGTTCCGTTCTTCTGGACGTTCACCAACTGCGGCCCCCATGACGACTGGGTGCAGTTGTTCGGCGTCGAGCAGCTTCTAGTCGTGCCTTGAATCTGGCAACTGCCATACCCATCAATCGAGCCCGACAAGCTCGCGGAGTTCGTACCCGACGAGAACGACGCCGCGATGAGCGGCGCAAGCGCGCTGCACGCCTCGGCCTTCGAAGCGCCAGACGCGGTTTTGCCGAAGCCTGACGCCACGTAGCTATCGACGGTCACCTGATCCGCGCCCTCGTCGTAGTCCACGCCGCCCGAGCCGTTCGGTTTTGCGCGCACGGCCTCATACACGCTGTACACCGCCGAGCCGATCGCCACCCATCCCGACGCAGCCGCCGCCACCCCCGCCACCTTCGACCACGGGATGCTGCGCGAGGCATTCATCGGTACATCCACCTTGCCGATGGTCGGCTTGATGGTCTCTTTGAATGTCACATCGCCGCTCGGCACTTGCGAAAGGATGCGGTCCACTGCGTTCTTGGCGTTGATCTTTGACGCTAGCTCCGCGTCTTGGATCATGTACGACCCGCCATTGCTGGTATAGACCACGCCCTGCGCGTGTGCCGCGCCGCCCATGAGCAGCCCCACGGCCGCAAACAAGACCCACGCTTTCATGATCGCTCCGTCGAATCCTTCCCCAAGGCCCCGCTGCGCGGGGCCAAGGGGAAGGACTCGATTAGCTGGACGACTTCTTGGCGACCTTCTTGACCAGGCCGAGGACGATCAGACCGGCCACGACCACGCCCATGAGCGTGTAGCCGTAGCCCAGGATCGTGCCGAAGTCGGTCGCCAGACCGGTGAACACGGCTTCGGTGCCGGCCGGCACGGCGGCGTTGGCGGCGACCGCGCCAGCGGTCAGGGAAGCGGCCACGAGGCCGCGGGTGATGCGCTTGTCCATTGCTGGATCTCCACGGCCCGGGTTGGAAAGCCACCGCGCGGAAGGGCCAGCGCCGCGCGGAGGTTGTGTCATTCGCTGGTGGCCTTTTCGAGAAGCTGCCGGGTCCAGATTTGCAGCGCGCCACCGGCCCAGCCGAGGCACCAGCTGAGCAGGCACTTGCCGAGGTACCACGCCACGGCTTCGCTCATCGCTGGCGACCTCCGATGTAGCCAATCCCGAAGATCATCACGAGGACGCCCCAGAGCAGGAGGTTTCCGGGCTCGGTGCCGGTGAACTCGACGGAGGACGCGGGGCCATCGGGCGGCGCCGCGGTACCGCAGCCCGCCGGCAGGCGAACCCACGTGCGCGACTCTTGGAACACGCCGTTCTGCAAGAGGTCGTAGCTCGCGCCGGTGTCGCTGGCCGCGCAGTTGCCCACCGTGTACGACCCGTAGCCCGCGAGCCGCGCGGCCTCCGCAGCGCAGTAGGTCGCGCCCGTCACGCCCGCGAGCGTCACGCTGAAGCTTTGCCCGCTCAACTCCCACTGATCCGTGCACGCGGTCTGAGCCTTGGCCTCGCTGATGCAGACGGCGGCGGCGGCGCACGCGAGCGCCACGAGCGCGGCGAAGTTCGCCACAGCACCGAACAGACGCGCGAGCCGGCGCGCGATCACCGGCCCATGCTCCGACCGCATGACTTCAACGACGCCCACTGACAGCGGGGCCGCACTTGTCGGCGTCGAGAAGAACAACAGGCGCCTCGCAGGCGGGGCGGTCGGCCATGGCGAGGAACCACGCCACGAAGACGATTGCGATCATGCGAACCTCAGCGCGGTAGGCCGGTCGGCGAGCCAGGAGAACGGCCCTGCCGCGGCGATGGATAGAGCATGGCGAGCAACACGCTGCACGCAGCGGACGCCTGCGACGAGGACAAGCCGGAACTCGGATGGCAGATGCTCGCCAGCAGGCGACGCCCATCCGCCGCCGCGCACGCGCTGCCACTTGTCCCAGACCGAAGAATTGCCCTGCACGAACGCAGGCAGACGAAGCCAGCGGCGAGCACGGCGAAGAGAGTGATCCAGGCCACCCACACCGTAGGCGCGTGCGCCGCGAGGAAGTTGCCCATAGTCGGTGCCTTTCGAGAGGTACTTCATGAGGTACGCGGTGGCGTGGCGCGCCACGATGCGATTGCTCATGCCGTGGGTCCACCAGCCGCGCGTGTCCCACTTGGGCATGCGCACGCCGCGCGGGAGCCAGATGCAGATGTGGTAGTGGATGACGCCGCGCTTTTGGAGCTCGGCGACCCACACGTAGCGGAGCGCGAAGGAGCGGCGCTGTGCCCACTTGCGCACGGCCTGCAACGCGGCCTTGATGTGGTCCGGACGCCAGTCGGAGTTGTCGCCCGCGTAGGTGAGCGTCACCATCCATGGCACATCGCTGCGCTGGCCCTTCTCGCTGACGGCGTGGGCTCGCGCCGCGAAACCCACGTGCATGCGCAACTGCGAGAGGCGGCGCGCTTCGCGGTCGAGCGGGAACGCGCCCACCTCGTCCCGGAGGGCCGCGCCTGCGGCGCGAATGTGGAAGTCACCGGGCGTCCCCGTTGTTGGAACTGAGACAAGCCCGGCGCTTCGCGCCTCCACCGCCATCATCGCGCACACCCCCGCGCAGCGGCGAGCAGCCAGGCCGCCATCGGCAGCGGCGTGGTTTCGCGCTCGGCACGCCCCATG
>JAFEBC010000455.1 GCA_018266095.1 Deltaproteobacteria bacterium | reverse complement strand
GCTCATGGCCCGCTCGCTCACGCGGCGCCTGCGCGCCATCGCCGAGGTGGCGAGCGCCGTGGCCGGCGGCGAGCTCGAGCGCGAGCCGGAGGTCGATCACGCGGGCGACGAGCTCTCCACCGTGGCGCACGCCTTCAGCGCGATGCTGCAGCAGATCCGCTCGCTCATCAGCAACATGCAGCAGATGGCCAAGAGCGAGAACGAGCGCCTGCAGGGGCTCGTCCGGGCGGCCACGGCCGAGGTGTCGGCCGCCAACGACAAGCTGCGCGCGGCCTCGGAGTTCCTGCAGGAGGTCTACAAGGCGATGCCGAGCGCGCTGGTGGTCTTCGACGCCGAGGGGCGCATCCAGGCCGCGAACCAGGCGAGCGAGGCCCTCTTCGAGCGGCCACAGCGCGAGCTCGTGGGCGCGGACCTCACGGCCCTCTTCGAGGCGCCGGCCGCGTCTGAGCTCCTGGCGCTGGCTCGCACGCAGGCCCTCCTGCGCGGCGAGAAGGTGGGGCTCTCCAAGAGCGGTCAGGGCCTGCCCGTGTTCGTCTCCGCGACCACGCTCGGCCAGGGCGCAGGCGGTGCCCCGCGCGGCGTGGTGTGCGTGGTGCTCGACCTGCGCGAGCAGAAGCGCCTCGAGCTCGAGCTGCGGCAGGCGCAGAAGCTCGAATCCGTGGGCCGGCTGGCCGCGGGCATCGCGCACGAGATCAACACGCCCGTGCAGTTCGTCTCCGACAGCGTCCACTTCGTGCAGACGGCGATGGAGGACCTGGGCAACATCCTCACGCAGCAGCACGCGGTGGTGCAGGCCGTGATCGAGGGGCAAGGCTCGGCCGAGCAGGCGCAGGCCGCGCTCGACGTGGAGGCGGAGCTGGACCTCGAGTACCTGCGCGAGAACGTGCCCAAGGCGTTGGCGCGCTCGGTGGACGGCCTGGGGCGCATCGCCGAGATCGTGCGCTCGATGAAGGCGTTCGCGCACCCCGATCAGAAGGACATGGGGCTCGCCGATCTGAACAAGGCCATCGAGAGCACCATCGTCATCGCGCGCAACGAATACAAGTACGTGGCCGACGCGCACCTCGCGCTGGAGAAGCTGCCGCTGGTGTCCTGCCATCTGGGTGAGGTGAACCAGGTGGTGCTCAACATCGTGGTGAACGCGGCGCACGCCATCGGCGACCGCATGCGGGCGACGGGCGCGCGGGGCAACATCTGGGTGGCCACCAGGACCGAGGGCGCGTCGGTGGTCATCAGCATCCGGGACGACGGCGGCGGCATCCCCAAGGCCATCCGCGAGCGCGTGTTCGATCCCTTCTTCACCACCAAGGAAGTGGGCCGCGGCACCGGCCAGGGGCTCGCCATCGCGCGCTCGGTGATCGTCGACAAGCACAAGGGCGAGCTCACCTTCGAGAGCGAAGAGGGCGTCGGGACCACCTTCTTCATCAAGCTGCCCATCGAGCAGCTCGCGGCCAAGGCCGCGTGAACCGGGACGACTCCATGACACGAGGACTGATGCAGGCGACGAGGCAGATGCAGGCGACGAGGCGGATGCAGTGGGCACTCTTGGGCGCGCTGGCGTGGGCGGGATGCGCCCGGAGCGCTCCCCAGGCCGCGGCGCAGACGGTCTCGACGCAGACGGCGCAGACGGTCTCGACGCAGGCAGCCTCGACGCAGACGTCCTCGGCGCAGACGGCCTCGGCGCAGGCGGGCGGCACCTCGGCAGCGGAGAAGCTGAACCCGCGGCTCCTGCGCCGCTTCAAGTCCCTGCGCGGCGTGCTCGCGGCGGGTCCGGAGCCGACCGACGAGCAGGTGCAGCTCGGGCGCATGCTCTACGCGGACAAGCGCCTCTCGCGGGACCGCGATGTCTCCTGCGCGTCGTGCCATGTGCTGACGAAGTACGGCGTCGACAACGCGCAGACCTCGGTGGGCGAGAAGGGCGCCCACGGGACGCGCAACTCGCCGACGGTCTACAACGCCGCCGGCCACTTCGTGCAGTTCTGGGACGGGCGCGCCTCGACCGTCGAGGAGCAGGCGGGCGGGCCGATCGTGAACCCGCTGGAGATGGCGATGCCGAGCGGCGACGCGGCGGTGGCCGTGCTCAAGACCATCCCGGGCTACGTGGCGGCGTTCGAGAAGGCCTTCCCGCAGGAGTCGGACCCGATGACGTTCAAGACGGTGGGCCGCGCCATCGGCGCCTTCGAGCGCAAGCTGGTCACGCCCGCGCGCTGGGACCGCTTCCTCGACGGCGACAAGACCGCGCTCACCGATCGCGAGGTCGAGGGCCTGCGCGTGTTCAGCGACGTGGGCTGCCTCGTGTGCCACACCGGCGAGTTCCTGGGCGGCTCGATGTTCCAGAAGGTCGGCTCGGCGGTGGCGTGGCCGAACCAGAAGGACCAGGGCCGCTTCACGCTGACCAAGAACCCGGCCGACAAGATGGTGTTCAAGGTGCCGGGCCTGCGCAACGTGGCCATGACCGCGCCGTACTTCCACGACGGCTCGGCGAAGACGCTCTCCGAGGCGGTGACGCTGATGGGCAAGCACCAGCTCAACCTGGACCTGACGGACGACGAGGTGTCGGCGGTGGTCGCGTGGTTGGGCTCGCTGACGGGCGAGCTGCCGAAGGAGTTCCTCACGGCGCCGGTGCTTCCGCCTGATGGGCCGACGACGATGAACGTCGCGCCGGAGGGGCATCGGGCGAACTAGGCTGGATCTCCGCGGTCCCGGGGCGTGGGGAGGGTTGCGCCTCCGGGAGGCCTGCGGCACGACCGGCACCTCGCGTCCGCGAGGTGCTGGGAGCTCCGGCCAATGCCTTGATGGGCCGCGCCTCAGTCGGCGCAATCCCTCCCCACGCCCCGGGACCGCTCTTGGTC
>JAFEBC010000454.1 GCA_018266095.1 Deltaproteobacteria bacterium | reverse complement strand
TTGTCGCCCTCGGCCGGAGGCGTCCCCTCCGCGGCCACCGGCGGCAGCTTGGCGGCGCGCTCGAACGGATCCTCCTCGAGCGCGTGCTTGAGCACGTCGTCCATCGAGTGCGCGAAGATGAACTCCATCTCCTTCTTCGCCTGCTCGGGCACGTCGAAGAGGTCCTTCTGGTTGCGCTCCGGCATGATGATCCGCTTGATGCCCGCGCGGTGCGCCGCCAGGACCTTCTCCTTGATGCCGCCGACCGGCAGCACCAGCCCGCGCAGCGTGGCCTCGCCCGTCATCGCCACGTCGCCGCGCACGCGGATGCCCGTGAGCAAGCTCGTGAGCGCCGTGAAGATGGTCACGCCCGCGCTCGGCCCGTCCTTGGGGATCGCGCCCGCCGGGAAGTGGATGTGGATGTCCTGCTTCTCGAGGAAGCGCGGGTCGATGCCCAGCTTGTTCGCCTTGTTGCGCGTGTAGCTGAGCGCGGCCTGGCACGACTCCTTCATCACGTCGCCGAGCTGACCGGTGAGCGTGATGCCGCCCTTGCCCTGCATCTTGGTGACTTCGATGAAGAGCAGGTCACCGCCCGCGGCCGTCCACGCCAGACCCGTCGCCACGCCCGGGACCTCCGTGCGCTCGGCCGTCTCCGACCAGTGCTTCTCCGGCCCGAGGATGATCTCCAGCTCCTCCGGCGAGATGGTCCGCTTGGTCTGCGAGCCCTTGGCCACGTCGACCGCCACCGCGCGGCACACGTCGGCGACCGTGCGCTCCAGGTTGCGCACGCCGGCCTCGCGCGTGTAGCTCGCGATGAGCTTGTTGAGCGCCGCGTCGGTGATCTCGATGTTCTCCATCGAGAGCCCGTGCTCCTTCACCTGCTTGGGGATCAGGTGATTCTTGGCGATGTGCACCTTCTCCTCGAAGGTGTACCCGGGCAGCTCGATGACCTCCATGCGGTCACGCAGCGGCGCCGGGATCGGCTCGAGCTGGTTCGCGGTGGCGATGAACATGATCTTCGAGAGGTCGTACGGCACGTCCAGGTAGTGGTCCGAGAACGTGTTGTTCTGCTCCGGATCCAGCACCTCGAGCAGCGCCGCCGACGGGTCGCCGCGGAAGTCGCTGCCGAGCTTGTCGATCTCGTCGAGCATGACGACGGGATTGATGGTGCCCGCCTTCTTCATCGATTGGATCACGCGACCCGGGAGCGCGCCGACGTACGTGCGCCGGTGCCCGCGGATCTCCGCCTCGTCACGCACACCGCCGAGCGAGAGGCGCACGAACTTGCGCCCCGTGGCCTTGGCGATGCTCTGGCCAAGCGACGTCTTGCCCACGCCCGGAGGCCCGACGAGGCACAGGATCGGCCCCTTCATGTCGTTCTTCAGCTTGCGGACGGCGAGGTACTCGAGGATGCGCTTCTTCACCTTCTCGAGCGAGTAGTGGTCCTTGGCCAGCACACCCTTGGCGTTCTCGACGTCGAGGTTGTCCTCGGTCTTCTTGGTCCACGGCAGGTCCGCGATCCACTCCAGGTACGTGCGCGCGACCGTGTACTCCGACGACGCCGTCGGAATGGACTTCAAGCGGTTGAGCTCCTTGTGCGCGACCTTCTCCACGTCCGGCGGCAGGCCGATCTTCTTCAGCCGCTCGCCCAGCTCGTCGAGCTCCTCCTCCTCCTCGCCGAGCTCGCCCAGCTCCTCCTTGATGGCCTTGAGCTGCTGGCGCAGGTAGTACTCGCGCTGCGTCTTCGACATCTCGCCCTTCACCTGAGAGTCGATCTTCGAGCTCAGCTTCAGGATCTCGCGCTTGCGGTTGAGCAGCTCGAGCACGAGCTTCATGCGCTCCTTGAGATCCACGGTCTCGAGGACCTGCTGCTTCTCCTCGATGGGCACGTCCACGTTGGCCGCGATGAGGTCAGCCAGGTGCCCGGGCGCGGTGATGCTCTCGACCAGCTCGGTGGCCGCCGCCGGGAGCTCCGGCATCATCTCGATGACTTCCTTGGCGAGCTTCTTCAGGTTGATGCCGAGCGCCTCGACCTCGACCTCTTCCTGCGGGGTCTTGTCCTCGACGGCCTCGATGCGCGCCTTGAGGTACGGGTGCTCCTGCACGAGCTCGATCACGCGGAAGCGCGCGAGGCCCTGCACGACGAGCGAGTAGTTGTCCTCGCCCATCTTGAGCAGCTTGACGATGCGGGCCACGGTGCCCATCGCGTGCAGGTCGGAGGCGCCCGGATCCTCCTCCTCGGCCTTGCGCTGCGTGACCACGCCGATGACCTGGTCGTCGCGCACGGCGTCCTTGATGAGCGCGATGGTCTTCTGGCGGCCGACGGCGAGCGGCAGGACGCCGCCCGGAAAGAACACGGAGTTGCGCAGCGGCAGGATGGGGAGGACGGTCGGGATGTCCTCCTTGGAGATGAGCGCTGGCGCGGTGGGGGTCATCCCCTTGTTGCTCGGCTTGTCGGACATGGAAGAACCCCTTGGCTGGCAGGAATGCTGCCTTGGATATCGACTGTAGCCACATGCGGGGGCGGGTCAAGGACAACCCGTCACGATTTCTCGCAAAAAGGCAAACAGCGCCGCCCTGGATTTCCAGGGGGCGCTGTGGGTATTCGGCACGGATTGTAGCGAGCTGAAGCGCGCCGCGCAGCGGAACTGCGCGCGGCGGCTCCGGCTGCCGCTTACTTCGCGGCGGCGGCCGACTTCGCGTGCGCGGCTTTCGAGAGGCGCGAGATGCGGCGGCTGGCCTGGGCCTTGTGGATGAGGCCCTTTGAGGCGGCCTTGTTGATGGCCTTGATGGCGCCCTTCAGGTCCGTCGCGGTCTTGGCGGCGTCCGAGCCCTCGAGCGTCTCGCGGAACTTGCGGACCTCGGTGCGGAGCGCGCTGGTGCCGGCGGCGTTGCGGGCGCGGCGCTTGATCGACTGGCGGTTCTGCTTCTGGGCGGACTTGGTGTTGGCCACGGACTTTGACTCGCTTGAAGATGGTGATGAAAGGGGACGGGCTGATAGCATTCCGCTTCTCTCAAGTCAACGACTCGAAGGCCCTTCGGTCATGGGGTGGGAACTCCCGCGGTCCCGGGGCGTGGGGAGGGTTGCGCCCTCCGGGAGGCTTGCGGCACGACCGGCACCTCGCGTCCGCGAGGTGCTGGGAGCTCCGGACTACGCCTTGATGTGCCGCGCCTCAGTCGGGCG